>NZ_JAPWCB010000018.1:0-28958 GCF_041433745.1 Gemella sp. 27098_8_149
AGTAGACCAAGCTAAGGTTAACGGAACAACAGAAGTAACTTCAGTAAATCCAGAAGCTGTGGTGAAGTCAGAAGCTAAGAAAGCAATCGATGATGCTTTGAAAGCTAAGAATGATGAGATCGACGCTCGCACAGACTTAACAGATGAAGAGAAAAAAGCAGCGAAAGCATACGCGCAAGCAAAAGCTAACGCAGCAAAAGAAGAAGTCGATAGAGCGACTACAGATGAAGAAGTAGAACAAACGGAGATTAATGGAACAACAGAAGTAAAAGCTGTAGATCCACAACCAGTAGCTAAAACAGAAGCTAAGAAAGCAATAGATGAAGTGCTTAAAGCTAAGAATGACGAGATTGACGCTCGTACAGATTTAACAGATGAAGAGAAAACTGCGGCTAAGGCAGAAGCAAAAGCTAAGGCTGACGCAGCAAAAGAAGGAATCGATATCGCGACAACAAATGCAGAAATCGACCAAGTCAAGAAAAATGGAACAACAGAAGTAACTTCAGTAGATCCAGAAGCAGTAGCGAAAACAGCAGCTAAGGAAGCAATCGAAGACGCTCTTAAAGCTAAAAATGATGAAATCGATGCACGTACAGACTTAACAGACGAAGAGAAAACTGCGGCTAAGGCAGAAGCAAAAGCTAAGGCTGATGCAGCAAAAGAAGCAATCGATAGAGCGACAACAAACGCAGAAGTAGGACAAGCTAAGACAACTGGAGTAACGGAAATAGCTTCAGTAAATCCAGAAGCGTTAGTAAAATCTGCAGCTAAGAAAGCTATAGATGATAAGTTAGCAGAACAACTTAAAGCTATCGCAAATACTCCAGATGCTACTGATGAAGAGAAAAAAGCAGCAGCTGACCTAGCTAAACAATTAGCAGAAGTAGCTAAGAAAGCTATTGATGCAGCTAGGGAAAATGCAGATGTGAAAAAATTACAAGATAACTCTAAAGTGGGAATTGAAGAAGCAGTACCATTTGTAGAATATAAACCTAATGCACGAAAAGCGATAGATGAAGAAGCGAAAGCTAAGAAAGCAGCTATTGATGCTAGAACAGATATTTCTGATAAAGTGAAAGAACTTCTTAAGGCTGAAGTTGATGAAATTGCAACACAAGCTAAAAAAGCTATCGATGCAGCTTCAAGTGTTAATGAACTTAACAAGATAGAAGAAGCTAAGAAATCAGAAATCAAAGCTGTGGAAGAAGTTAGAGTTCCTGCTGAAAAAGTAATTGTAGCAGATCCAACTAAGTTAACGAATGAAGAAAAAGCTAAAGTATTAGCGGCTATTAAATCAGTAAATCCAGATGCGAAAGAAATAACACAAGATGAAAAAGGAAATGTTGTAGTGGTGACTGCAAACGGTCATAAACAAGTTATTTCAGTTGCACAAGTAACAAAAACACAAGCAGATCTTGTTAAAGAAAATGCTGGAAATGTAGTTAATACACCTGTAGCTAAGACAGCTGTAGCGGATGTAACAAAACTAACAGAAGCAGAGAAACAAGAGATCATAGCTAAAGTTAAGGCGGTAAATCCTGGAGCAACAGTAGCTATCGATGAAAAAGGTAATGTTATTGTAACTAATGGAGAAGGTTTAGTATTCGTACTTCCAGTTCTAGATTTAGTTATTCCAACGGATAAACTGACTGATATTACTGCGAATAGTAAGGTTAATACACCAGCAATAAGAACGTTAGTAGTGAACAAAGGAAGTTTAACACCGGAAGAAATAGCTAAGATTAAAGCGGCTATTGAAGAAATTAATCCTGGAGCAATAGTTGTGGTAGATTCAAAAGGAAATGCCACTGTGACTACAAGAGACGGTAAGTCTATGACGATTTCTTCAGACGTATTAGTTAAAGATGCTGCAGATGTAGCTGTTAAGAATAACGGTGAGAATATTAATCTTGACTTTGATAAAGAGGTAGTTGCGGATATTAACAATCTAACTGAATCTGATAAAGAAAAAGTTAAGTTCAAGGTGTTAGGAGCTATAAGAGAAGCGGTAGAACTTGTCGTAGATGAAAAAGGAAATGCTACTGTAATTCTTAAAGATGGTAGAACATTTACTATTCTAGCTAAAGATATCTTTGAACAACGTAAAGAAGTAACTGTAAACTTACCTGAAAAAGTTAAGGTTAAAGATGCTTCAAACCTTACAGAAGCAGAAAAAGAAGCTGTTAAACAAGCTTTAATAACTGCAAATCCAAACTTAAAAGATGCTAAAATTACAATTTCAAACACAGGAGAAGCGACGATTGTTTACCCTGATGGACAAGTGGTAGTAATTTCAGCTAAAAACCTAGTGGTTGCTGAGAAAGTAACAGGTGTTATTATTGAAGGTAATTCAGGAACTTATACAAGAGAAGATAAGAAACCTATGGTGGATTCTTCAAATGACAATACACCTAAGTTCAATGCTAAGAAAGGTCAACGTCTAGCGAATACAGGAGAAGCGGAGACTAATACTGGATTAGCAGGAATTGGAATGGCGCTTTTAGGTGGATTACTTGCGGCAGCGAAACGTCGTAAAGAAAAAGAAGAATAAACATCTAAAAACTGAATATATAACAGTTAGAGTACTCTGGAATTAAGTGTAAAAACTTAATTTCAGGGTATTTTTTATGTGAAGAGTAGAAGAAGTAGGTTTAATTGGATGAGTTTGATTCAAAATCATTCCTTAAAAATCGACGAAAATTTAATGTATTATATTATTTATTGATTAAAGTAGTACAAATAATAAAAAAACAATTAATATTATATTTATCTAAAAGAGGTAACATTATAAGAGTTGAAATTACTCTAAAAGTGTAATAAAAGGCAAAAAGTGTATGTTAAATCATGATTAGTGATTTTAAGTAATTGTAGAGTTAAGAGATGAAATCTTAAAATGTTGATAATTCAATGTCTTCTACCTAGAAAACCATTAAACAAAAGTTACTGAACACTTATATTATTTACCTTCGTTTATATTATTTACTTAAGTTAATATTATAATATTTGTTGGGTGCTTTTCAAAAAAAGAAAGAGAGTTGTATATAAGAGACAATATATATATACTAATATTTTTTACTATTTTTTATATAAAAATAGCGTTTTTATATAGACATAATGCATTAAATTTGATAGAATGACTTATACGATTAATTAAAAATAAAAGTCTTAGTTAATTAGTTAATAGTATTACTTGAATGTTGGATTGTGTATTTTAATTATTTAGAAAAGAAGTTATGAGGAAATATAGCATGAGGAGTGCTATATTTTTGTGTTTTTATCAAGAAGTTTTGTATATACAGAAAAAAACGTTGTTCACATTAAAGTAAGAAACATATATTAATTTGGAGGAAAAAATGGTAGGAAAGAACAATCAGTACTTAAAAACTACTAAAGAAGGTACAAGAGTTGAATCTTATTCAATCAAAAAATTTAAAGTTGGTACTGCATCAGTAGTTATCGGTGCGAGTATCTTTTTAGGAGCTGGAGCAGTAGCTCAAGCATCTGAAGAAGTGTCAAACAACACTACTAATGATAACGCAACAAACGCAGGAGCAAAAGAAGAGGCTCCTAAAGCTGTAGAAAAAACAGCAAAAGTAGAAAACACTAAAGAAAGTGTCGCAGCAGCAGTAGCAGCAAAAGTAGGAGCAGAAACTCCGAAGGAAGAAGCTAAATTAGACAAATCTGGATTAGAAAGATACGTTAACGAAGTTTCAGCTAACCTTGAAGCTGGAAAATACGCTAACAAAACAGAAGAGTCTGTAGCAGTATTAAAAGCAGAATTAGAAAATGCTAAAGCAACTTTAGTAAACGCTAAAACACAAGATGAGTTAAAAGCAGCTTACAATAAACTTGTAACAACTGTAAACTCAAAATTAAAAAATAAACCAGTAGAGAAAAAAGAAATACCAGCGGTAGATACTACTAACGGTAAAGAAACTGTAGGTAAAAAAGCAGAAAATACTGAGAAAAAATCAGATTCAAACTCAATCGAAAATACTGGTTCAAAAGACGAGCGTAATGGAAAAGAAATCAAAAAAGGTTCTAATTTACGTTCAGCAAATGAAGGATACACATATTCTTCTAGAGAATTGAGAAAGAAAAATGGTGAGTTTGCGACAGCAACAGGTAAATCTTACTATGAACTTGATGGGAACTCAACATACCGTATTTATGTTCATGGATACCAATCTGAAAATACAGAACAACCAGAAGCTGTTAACTCAGTAGCTGGTAAAAACGGTCGTACTGATATACCTCTATCAAGAGAAGAAGCTCAAAAACTTGGTACAGAGGCTGAGATGTGGAAAGGTAAACTTCGTCCAACTGGAAGTACTATCGTTGATACATTAGATCAGAATGCTCAATATGGATCAAAAGGAGCTTATGAATTTCTTGCAACAGAAATCTATGGATATACTTATGAACAAGGTAGTCATTATATCTATGTAAAGGATGTTAAGAAACGTTTTAGTCTTTCTGATGCGGCTACAACAGCAGGATATAAGATTACAAATATTGAATTAACTAATTTAATCCCTGGTACAGCTTATAATGAAAAAGCAGATACTGTTGAAGGATATGTATCATCAAGCATTCAAAACGGTGTGTATGACATGCGTTATAAAGTAACTATTTCGAAACCAGATGGTACTACACAGGTAGTTGACTTCCAAAACTTACGTTCAGGATGGATGGGATGGCAAGATACAACAGCTCCACTTATCCAAGGGTCATCTAAGTTAGTAACTATTGGTGACGAAGTAAGTCACGATATTAAATATGTTGATAATGATGCGATGACTCGTGATAATGATGCAAACTATACAGTTAATGGAGAACGTGTAATAGCTGGAGCAAAAACAGTAAATAAAGGAGTTTATAATGCTACATTTACTGCTAAAGACGGATCAACTCTTACTACTATGAATGGACCGCGTCCAGTTACAGCTCACACAACTGTAAATGGTACTTATGCAGCAAATGGTGCTACAACTTCTATCAAGGATGTGGTTCCTGGTTTAGACTATACTCCACAAACAGGATTAATTACAGGGACAGCAAACGAAGCTGGAATTTTCACAGCAGCAGTATTAGCAAAAGACTATAACAATTCAACGATTGCAGGAAACTCTGATCAATGGAATATGTTTGGTCAAGAGGCACATGAAAATATCACAATAGCTGTAGCTCCTAAGATTTCTGTTAAGAATGTTGAAGCTTATGCAACAACTGTACCTGTGGCAATTTCTAAAGGTGCAAATACTGCAGAAATTACAATGCCAGATGGAACAGTAACCAAGCTTGCTGTTAAAAATGGTAAGTGGGTAGTTGCAGAAGGAACTACGAACACAGCAGTAGAAGAAGGTGCAGAATTAGCAGATGCATCAACTACAGGAGATACAACAATTAACCTGACTGTGAGTCCAGAATCTACTAAATATGTAGGTGTTGATAATATAGCAGCAAAAGTAACAACAGATAAAGTTCAAGCTAATTTACAACGTGAAATTTATACTGTTAAAGGTGCTAACAACAAAGAATATACTGCAACATTTAACCGTGCAACTGGTAGATATTCATTACCTAATGAAGATGCATATAAATTAGTAGAAAATGCAGATGGGACTTCAACGCTTATAGAAAGACGTGTCTATACAGATGTTCAAGCTAATGGTGATGTTAATTATATCGTTTATGAATTTACACGTAAATGGAGTGTCAAATCTACAGCTGCAACCCTAGCAGATAAGGTTGCGGAAATTCGTGAAAAAGGTCACGTAACAGAGGTAGGAGAGGTAACTCGTACAGTAACAACTATTCCAAAAATGCAACAAGCTAATAAAGAAGGGGTTATCGTAACTGTAAGTTATGACTCAGTATCTAAACAATGGACTGCATCTGATGGCTCAACAGTAACAGCAACAGAATCAAATGCAGGATGGAAGCTTGAAACTTCTTCAGGTTTCAAAGGTTATGTATCATACCGTGAGGCAAGTTCAACAGATGTAGCATCTATCCAAAATGCTAAACCAACAGGTACTTCTACAAGTTACGCAGAAGCAAAAGGTAGATCAGTAGATTTAATTAATTCTAAAAAATCTAATGTAGTATTTGCTGACACAATTGATGATAAATCAACAGCTGAAAACTCTGATACAATCAAAACAAAAGCAACAGTAATCGCTCCAGACGGAACTAAAGTTGTTTTTGATGAAGCTCAAACAGAAGAAACAGCTTATATTCAGGCTCAACGTACTGCGGCAGCTAAAACACAAGAGGCAGCAACTGCTATTAAAGAGCACCAAGATATACAAAATGAACTAGCTCGTCTTCAAGAATTATTAGATCGTCAAACTCAAATAGAAGAAGATGCTCAAAAGGCATTAGATAATCTTAAATTGCGTTCAATTTCTCCAACAGCTCGAGCATTGGCTGAACAAAAACTTGAGAGAGTGAGAGAATTTAAAGCTTCAGTTCAAAAAGGATTAGAAGCGGCACAAACAAAACTGACAACAGCAAAAGGAAATGTGGGTACTACACGTACAGCAGCTTTAGAAGCTGAAAGAGCTGTTGAAACAGCACGTGCAGCATTAGTGACAGCGGCAGAGAAAAACCTAGAAAAAGCAACAACATATGCTTTAACACAACCAGGCCGTTACAAAGTAACAGTAAGAGCTGTAGATTCAAATGGTGTTGTGACAACTCCAACAGTAGATGCAACAGATGCTGGTGAAGTGACAGAAGATGCAGTAGCTGAAACAACTTACTACATTGTAGTAACTGAACCTGAAAAATCATCAGGTGCTCAAGGTGAAAAACAAACTGATACAATGGTAGACAATTTCAAAGAAGGACAACCAGAAGGAACTACTGTATCAAATTACAAATTAGTAGATCCAAAAACAGGAGCTAAAGTTGCATCTGTAACAACTGATGAAGGAACTTATACTGTTGATTCAACAACGGGAGAAGTAACATTCACTCCAGTTGCAGGATTCATAGGAACTGCAAACCCGGTAACAGTATCAGCAGATGTAACATTTAATGATGAATCAGGGAACTCAGTAACAGTATCAGCAGAAAATTCATATACACCAACTGTATATGGGATTGCACCATCTGCAGATGAAACTGCAGGAAAACAAGGACAACCACAAACATCTAAATCAGGAAAAGATCGTTTCTCTGAATTAAATAATACAGATAACACATTAGACGGAACGAATGTAGACTGGAAAACAGCAGTATACTCGTTAGAAGGAGCTAATGCTGAAGGTAAAGTGGTAGTTGATGGTGAAGGAACATATTCAATCGATCCAGCAACAGGTGTAGTAACATTTGAACCACTTCCAACATTTAAAGGGGAAGGTAAAGGTGTTAATGTACAAGTATCTGTAACAGCGACTGACTCAGAAGGAAATAAAGTTCCAGTTACTTCAAAAGGAAAATACACTCCAACAGTAACACCTGTTAACCCAACAGCTACACCAACTACTTCAACTGGTATCCAAGGTGAAACTCAAACAGGTACACCAACATTTACACAAGGTGCAACTGAAGTGCCTATTAAAGAAGGTTCTGTGAAATTATTAAATCCAGATGGAACAGAAGCAGCTGGACCAGTAGATGCTCTAGATGAAAAAGGAAATAAAGTAGGGGAATACACAGTAGACCCAGCTACAGGTGTAGTAACATTCACACCAACAGACAAATCTTATACTGGTAAAGTTCAACCAGCTAAAGTACAAGCTGAAGATAAGAATGGAACAAAAGTTTCAACGACTTATACTCCAAATATCGTTGGTGTAACACCAACTGCGACCCCAGCTACAAGTGAAGATGTTCAAGGAAAAACTCAAGAAAGTACAGTTTCATTCGAAGGTGGAAAAACTACAATTGCAGGTGAAGAAAAATCTGTAGATATCGATCCAGCTACTTACACTCTTCTAGGTGAAGATGGACAACCAGCTACAGAAGTACCAGCTAGAGATCCAGAAGGAAATGTAATTGGTAAATACACTCTTAAAACTGTAGATGGAAAAGCTGTTGCAGTATTCGAACCAACAGATAAAACATACTCAGGAGATGTACAACCAGTACGTGTTCAAGCTAAAGATAAGAACGGAACAGCTGTAGAAACAACTTACACACCGAAGATCACTCCGGTAACACCAACAGCGGAACCAGCTAAATCAGAAGCTATCCAAGGGGAAACTCAAAAAGGAACTCCAACATTCGCTCCTGGAGACACTATTGCTCCAATTAAAGAGAATTCATACAAACTTCTTGATAAAGAAGGAAATGAAGTTCCAGCAGGGCAAACGACTCCAGCATACGCAGAAGATGGAGTAACGCCAATCGGTACTTACTCAATCGATCCAGCAACAGGAGAAGTAACATTCACACCAACAGACAAATCTTACACTGGTAAGGTAACACCAGCTAATGTTCAAGCGGAAGATACAAATGGAACTAAAGTTTCTACGACTTACACTCCATCAATCATTCCTGCGCAACCAACAGCAGAACCAGTTAAAACTGTAGATGTTCAAGGTGCGACTCAAACTGGTAAACCAGTATTCCAAGGTGGAACTGCTATGGTTAACGGTGAAGAAAAAACTGTTGAAATGGATGATGCAGTACCAGCTAAATTAGTAGATCCAAAAACTGGAGATAAAGTTGATTCATTAACTGTAGAAGGTGAAGGAACATACACAGTAGCTCCAGATGGAACAGTAACATTCAAACCAGAACCACAATTCACAGGTGTAGCTAAAGGTGTTGAGGTAGTTCGTCAAGATAAGAACGGAACACCAGCCAAAGCAACATACACACCAGAAGTTAAACCAGTTACACCAACAGGAACAGATGCTGTAACTGAAGATATTCAAGGTTCAACTCAAACAGGAAAACCTGAATTCAAAGGTGGAAAAGTAACAATCAACGGTGAAGAAAAAACTGTAGAAATTAACGAAGATAAACCAGCTAAATTAGTAGATCCAAAAACTGGAAACCCAGTTGATTCAGTAACAATCGAAGGAGAAGGAACTTACACAATCGATGAAAATGGTAAAGTAACATTCACTCCAGAGAAAACTTTCAAAGGTCAAGCTACAGGTGTAACAGTTAAACGTGTTGACAAGAACGGAACACCAGTAACAGCTAAATACACTCCAGTAGTAATTCCAGTAACACCAACTTCAAAAGATACTGAATCAGAAGGTCCAAAAGGACAATCTCAATCAGGAACACCAACATTCGAAGGTGGAAAAGTAACAATCAATGGTAAAGAAGTACCAGTAGAAATCGATGAAACTGTAAAACCAACATTCGAAGATGGAACAACTGAGAAGAAAGTACCAGGAGAAGGAACTTACACAATCGATGAAAATGGTAAAGTAACATTTACTCCAGAACCAAACTTTGTAGGAAAAGCATCAGGTGTAACAGTTAAACGTGTTGACAAGAACGGAACACCAGTAACAGCCAAATACACTCCAACAGTACGTCCAGATACTTCACATGTTGATAAAGATGGAAATCCATTATCACCATCAGAAGATGGAACTAAACCAACAAAAGATATTCCAGGATACAAAGTTGTTAAAACTGAAGTAGATGAAAAAGGAAATACAAAACACATATACGAAAAAGTTACAACAACTCACAAAGATAAAGATGGAAATGTAATTCCAGGAACAACTACTGAAGAAGGAACAACTCCGAAGAAAGATATCCCAGGATACAGATTTGTAGAAACTAAAAAACTTCCAAATGGAGATACAGAACACGTATACGAAAAAGTTAAAACTTCATTCAAGGATAAAGAAGGAAACGAGATTCCAAACTATCCAACAGAAGACGGAGACCAACCGAAGAAAGATATTCCAGGATACCGTTTCGTAGAGACTAAGAAACTTCCAAATGGAGACATTGAGCACGTATACGAAAAAGTTAAAACAAGTCACAAAGATAAAGACGGAAAAGAAATTCCAAACTATCCAACAGAAGACGGAGAACAACCGAAGAAAGATATCCCAGGATACCGTTTCGTAGAGACTAAGAAACTTCCAAATGGAGACGTAGAACACGTATACGAAAAAGTTAAAACAAGTCACAAAGATAAAGACGGAAAAGAAATTCCAAACTATCCAACAGAAGACGGAGACCAACCGAAGAAAGATATTCCAGGATACAGATTTTTAGAAACTAAGAAACTTCCAAACGGAGACGTAGAACACGTATACGAAAAAGTTAAAACAAGTCACAAAGATAAAGAAGGAAAAGAAATTCCAAACTATCCAACAGAAGATGGAGACCAACCGAAGAAAGATATTCCAGGATACCGCTTCGTAGAGACTAAGAAACTTCCAAACGGCGATATCAAGCACGTATACGAAAAAGTTAAAACATCATTCAAGGATAAAGAAGGAAAAGAAATTCCAAACTACCCAACAGAAGACGGAGAACAACCGAAGAAAGATATTCCAGGATACCGCTTCGTAGAGACTAAGAAACTACCAAACGGAGATACAGAACACGTCTACGAAAAAGTTAAAACAAGTCATAAAGATAAAGAAGGAAACGAGATTCCAAACTATCCAACAGAAGACGGAGAACAACCGAAGAAAGATATTCCAGGATACCGCTTCGTAGAGACTAAGAAACTTCCAAATGGAGACATTGAGCACGTATACGAAAAAGTTAAAACTCCAGCTCCAACACCAACTCCAGTAGTAGAAAAAACTACAACATGGGTAGATGAAAATGGAAATCCATTAAAACCAATTGAAAATGGAACTAAAGATCCAGGATCAATCCCAGGATATGAATTAGTTAATACTGTAGTTGATAAAGATGGAAATGTACGTCACATCTTCAGAAAAGTAACTAAACCAGCAGCAAAGGTTGAACCAAAAGCTCAACCAAAACGTTTAGCAAACACAGGTGCAACAGAAACTAATACTGGACTAGCAGGATTAGGATTAGCTGTTCTTGGATTAGCTGCGGCTGCAAGAAGACGTAGAGAGAAATAATAGGTTGAAAAACTTAATATTTAAAAATATATAAAAAGAAATACCTTGAAGTTAGATTAACAACTCTAGCTTTAGGGTATTTTTTGTGTTTTAAAATAGTTTGTGTCAGATAAAATAAGGGAAAAGAGAAAAGGGAATTCTCATATGAAAAGTTAGAGATATAACATTGTACAATATCTTAAAACTCTATATATTTTATCTAAAGTGATTTGGTGGTAATTAATACTTTTCTGTTATAAAAAGGGGTTCTATTTATATATATCAGATGTCTTGAATATAACAATTTATTTTGATACAATAGTAAGTATATGTAAAACATACAACCAAAAAATTTTGTTTAAAAAGTGAATGGGAGATGATTTTATTGAGAAAAAATATTAATAAAAATAATAAAATACTAAAATATTCTATTAGAAAATTATCGTTAGGAGTAGCGCCGATAGTAGTAGGAGCATTAGTGTTTGGAAGCTATACGCCTATGCAAGAAGTGTCTGCCGCTGATGTTAATTTTAAATATGTAGAAAAAAATGAATTAAATGAAAATGAGAAAAAATTAATAAAAGAAAGTATTCCTAAAGAATATAAAAATGAAGATACTTATTATCTAGTTTATGAAAAAATAGTTAGAGATACAGCTAAAGCTGAGGTTCTTCCTAATACGGGTAGTAGTAATCTTCCGATCGCAGGACTAGGAATAGGTACAGCAGTTCTTGCAGTTTTATTAATTAGTAAAAAGCACAGAAATAAAGTATTAAGTGTAGTTTTAATCGGTGCGATGGGGCAAAGTGTTGTGATGCCTTATCAAACATTTGCATTAGAAAGTAAAGCCTTAATACAATTTAATAAACAAGCAGATGTAGTTGGTAATGTAGACTTGGAAAAACAAGTTATTGATATTCCTGACTTCAAATATATTGGATATTTCACGAGTGAAGATCTAAAACTAGAAGTTGCTGAAAAGAAAGAAATAAAAGATAAGGTTCAAGAAAAGAATACTGTTGAGAATAGTCAAAATCAAGAGCTAGGTGCACAACAACAAGCGCAATCACAAAAGCCTGAGCTAGAGAAAGAGGAATCTCATTCAACACAACCAGTAGTTCAAACAAGTCAAAATCCTAAAGAAACAGTAAAACCGCAAAAACAAATTGAAAATACACAACCGGTCAAGACTGTCGAAAAAACTATGCCTGTACAGCCAACTCAGCCAGCGCAAGTAGAGAAACCGACTCAAACACAATCTGTGAAAACGGTAGAGCAATCACAGACAAAGCCTGAGCAACCAACACAACCTGCAAAAATAGCAGAACAACCTCAAACTAAGCCTGAACAACCAGTTGTGAAACCTACTCCAGTGCAGCCAACACAACCAGCTCAAGTAGAGAAACCGGTGGTATCAACAGGAGGAGATGAAGTCAAAGCATTGGTAAATGAAGTACCAGAATATACTCTTCCGTTAGAAACCAAAGGAACGCAAGAGGAAGGACATGAAGGAGAAGCGTTAGTACAACCTGAGCTTCCAGAGTACACAGATCCGGTTGCAACTTCGGGAGGAGATGAAGCCAAAGCGTTGGTAAATGAAGTACCAGAATATACTCTTCCGTTAGAAACAAAAGGAACACAAGAAGAAGGACATGAAGGAGAAGCGTTAGTACAACCTGAGCTTCCAGAATACAGTGAACCAGTAGCGACAAAAGGAACGCAAGAGGAAGGACATGAAGGAGAAGCGTTAGTACAACCAGCACTTCCAGAATACAGTGAACCAGTAACGACAAAAGGAACACAAGAAGAAGGGCATGAAGGAGAAGCATTAGTGCAGCCGACTCTTCCAGAATACAGTGAACCAGTAGCGACAAAAGGAACACAAGAGGAAGGACATGAAGGGGAAGCATTAGTGCAGCCGACTCTTCCAGAATACAGTGAACCAGTAGCGACAAAAGGAACGCAAGAAGAAGGGCATGAAGGAGAAGCATTAGTGCAACCAACTCTTCCGGAGTTTACAGGTAGTGCAAAACTAGAACCAGCAGTTGAGGAACGTCCGGTACTAGATGTTGTAACTAAGCATCGTACAGAAAAAGAAACTCTTCCTTATGAAGTAGAGGAAATCTTAGATCCGATGTTACTGAAAAACCGTCGTAGAATCGAACAACAAGGTCACGATGGACTTCGTACAATTGAGTATGAGGATTACCTAGTAAATGGAAAAGTTGAAGCGACTAAAGAGTTATCGCGTACACAGGTAGATCCTGTAAAACAAATTGTTAAATTGGGAACACTTGTTAAGAGAAAACCTACAGTAGAAATTACTAATTTAATAAAAGATGAAAGTAAGAAATCAATAACTGTAAGTTATAACTTAACAGATCCTACTTGGGCTTATGTTTCAGCGAAAGCTCAAATTTTTGATGGTGATAAACTTGTAAAAGAAGTTGATATCGAAAATACAGATAAGGAGCAAGTGATTAAAGGGTTAGATTACTATACTCCGTATACATTAAAAACTAAGTTAACTTATAACTTAGGAGATTTTGATGAATACAGTACAGAAACTTCAACTAAGAACTTTGATTTAAATTATAAAAAACTAGAAATTAAAGATATTGATTCTGTAGAATTATACGGTAAAGAGAACGGTCGTTACCGTAGGTATCTAAGTTTAAGTGAAGTACCAAAAGATACAACGAATTATTTCGTAAAAGTTAAATCGGATAGATTTAAAGAAATGTACCTACCTGTTCAATCTATCACGGAAAATGCAGATGGGAATTATAAAGTAACAGCAGCTGTAGATCAATTAGTTGAAGAAGGATTAGAAGGGTATAAAGATAATTATTCATTCAATGTAGCTAAAACAAAAGCTGAGCAAGATGGGGTTTATACATCATTCAAAAATCTTGTAGCTGCAATGCAAGGTAATATGGCTGGCGTCTTCAAACTTGGTTCAGATATAACAGCTGATGAAATAGGGTTACCTAACAATAAGACAAGTTACTTATCAGGGACATTCACAGGTAAGTTAATCGGTTCTGATGGAACTAAATCTTACGCAATCTATGATCTTAAAAAACCTCTATTTGAAACGTTAAATAACGCTACGGTAAGTGATCTAGATCTTAAGAATGTTGATGTGGATAGTAGAGAAAATGCCGCAGCTTTAGCGAAAACTGCGAATAAAGCTACTATTAGTAACGTTTCTGTTGAAGGTAAGATTGCTGGTAGAAAATCTGTTGCAGGATTAGTGGTAAGTGCATCTAATACTGTAATAGAAAACAGCTTGTTTACAGGAACTATTGTTGCAAATCATGCTAATGCTGCTGCGAATTATGCAGGTGGAATCGTTGGTAATATTTCAGGAAGTGAATCTGTAATTGATAGAGCAAAAGTTGATGCTCAGATTTCTACTTCAGCGCGTAATAATAACCAAAATGCAGGTGGTATTGCAGGAAAAGTTTCTGGTGGAGCTTTAATAAATAACTCTGTTACATATGGTAAGATAATAAACGGTCAAAATTATCCTAGAGTAGGAGGAATCGTAGGTTCTACTTGGAAAGATGGTCGTATTAACAATGTAGTGAGTAATATGAATGTTGGTTATGGTTATGCTATTACTGGTGACCAATACGCTGGAGCTGATATAGTAAATGCCGTAACAGCTGTTAATAATAAAAATGATGATAAGTATGCGACTAAGTTAACTAAAGAGCAAGCTGAAGAAAGAGTTGCAACTTACGGAATAACTACGACTCTTGAAGACACAGGAGAATTCTTGAAAACTAATGTTCGAACTGTAGATTATACGAAATTAAGTAAAGCTCAAGCAGATAGAAAAGTAGCTTATAACAATATTGAAAAATTAATGCCATTTTACAACAAAGAATTAGTGGTTAACTATGGTAATAAGGTAGATAAATCAGATAAACTTTATACTACAGAATTACTTGATGTTGTGCCTATGAATGGTAATAATATAGTAACTGATATTAACGGAGCTAAAAATACTATTAATAGATTAATGCTGCACTATAAAGATAACACTGTTGCTTATTTAGATGTTACATTCAAAGGAAGTTTCGAAAATAATCAAGTGTTAGAATATAATGTTGCAGGAAAAGAGTATATCTTTACTCCAGAAGCATTTGTGTCTGATTATACGAAGATAATTAATAATGTATTACCTGATTTACAAGGTGTGACGTACAATTCAGAAGCTATGAAACAAGTTCTTGGTGTTACAGATGATGCGGCGATAGATAATTTATACTTAGATAGAGAGTTTGAACAAGTTAAAGCTAATATAGCTGAACACTTAAGAAAAATCCTTGCTATGGATAAATCTGTAAATACTATGGGTAATGGCGTAGTTGAGTATGTAAGTGAGAAGATAAAAAATAATAAAGAAGCATTGTTATTAGGGCTTACTTATATGAATCGCTGGTATAACATTAACTACGATGATATAAATACGAAAGATTTAACTACGTATAAATTCGACTTCAATGGTAATAATGAAGTTTCGACATTAGATACGCTTATCTCGTTAGGAAATAGCGAATTAGAAAACTTACGTGGTGGAAATAATGCGGGATTATATGGAAGTCTACTTGCTCCGTTAAAAGGAGAAGACACAGTATTTGATTTTGTAGAAGCGTATCGTAAATTGTTCTTACCGAATAAAACAAATAATGAGTGGTTTAAAAATAATACTAGAGCGTACATAGTGGAAGAAAAATCTAATATAGCAGAAGTGCGCGCTAAACAAGAAGCTGCAGCACCAGGTAGCAAATATTCACTAGGTGTATATGATAGAATATCATCACCTTCATGGAGATATAAAGGAATGTTACTGCCGTTATTAACATTACCGGAAGAAAGTGTTTATGCGATTTCTAATATTTCGACATTAGCGTTCGGAAGTTTTGAACGTTATAAAGATCGCGTAAATGGAACACTTCTTTCAGGAGAAGCTTTACGCCAATATGTACATGAAAAAGTTAATCAATCAGCAGAGTGGCAAAGAGATCACTATGACATTTGGTATAATATACTAACACCAGAATCTAGAGAGAAACTATTCCGTTCGGTACCGGTAACAGATGGATTTTACTTCAAAAATGCAGAAGGAAAAGGATATTGGGCTACTGCTACAGATAAAAATATTGACGCAGTATACAATTTCTTCGGGCCAGCAGGTAAGTGGTATAGTCTCAGAGGAGGAGCAGGTGCATTTGCAGATGGATCTGAAGTGTACTTTGTAAGTGATAGATTATTAGACCAATATGGTACATCAGTATACACTCATGAAATGACTCACAATTCTGATGGAGGTATTTATTTCGAAGGATATGGTCGTAGAGAAGGTTTAGGAGCTGAACTTTATGCATATGGATTACTACAATCAGCAAATAAATTGGAAGAAGAAGGTGTAATACTTAATACTGCGTTCAAAGGTGAAAAAGATTCACTAACTCGTTTGCATACTTATGATCCAACAACGAGATACCGATCTGCAGCTGACGTGCAAGAGTATGTTCATGGAATGCATGATGTTTTATATACATTAGATGCGATGGAAGCTAATGCTATTTTATCTAAATCGAAAGATGTTAAGAAAAAATGGTATAGAAAATTAGAAGATACTTATGTTAGAGATGAAAAACATAATAAAGATACTCATGCGATAAATACTATTCGTCAATTAACAGACGCGGAAGTAGCGAAACTAACAACTTTAGACTCGTTAATAGATAATGATATAATATCACGTAGAGCATATAAAGATACTGGAAGTTATGGCAGAAATGGATATTATGCTGTAAGTATGTTCTCGCCAATCTACTCAGCTTTAAGTAATCCGAATGGTGCTCCAGGAGATGTTACGTTTAAAAAAGTAGCGTATGAACTTCTTGCTGAAAAAGGATACCAAGATGGATTTATTCCGTATGTGTCGAATAAATATGGGGAAGAAGCGCTAAGAAACGGTGTGGCAACTTATTCTGATTGGTATAAAAAAGATGTTGGTTTAATCACTGATACTATGGTACTAAATAAAGTATTCGGAAATCAATATGCATCGTGGGCTGACTTTAGAAAAGCGATGTTTAATGAACGTATAGCGAAACAAGATAGATTAAAACCAATAACAATTCAATATGAATTAGGTGTGGTTGGCAGTACAAAAGAAGTTACAATTTCATCGGCGCAAGAGATGCAAGCTTTAATTAATGCAGCAGTTGAGAGGGATATAACTAATATAGATCGTACGACAAGCCATACACCAGCAAGTTGGGTACACTTATTAAAACAAAAAATCTATAATGCGTACCTACGCACTACAGATGATTTCAGAGAGCCAATCTATAAATAATAGAATTAATCTCGGATGGGAGTGACTCAAAAATCGCAAGTTCTTAAGAAACAAGATTTTGTCGAGTCACTTTCCGCAGTGGATTATGAATTCTCATATACACTTTGTTAAAACTTAGGAGCTTTTTGTCAGCTCCTTATCAAATAAAGAGATTAAAAAAATTCTAAGTAACAAATATTGATGTTACTTAGAATTTTTTATTTGTTATTTTGCTAAATTCACAGCTGCTTTATTATTCTTGTTGTAAGAGATGTAAGTAAGAGTTAAGAATATTATTCCTAAAACAACTAAGATTAATATTGCACTGTTGTAAATTCCGTTTGTAAGTCCACCTAGAACTGCTTGTCTAACAGCGGTATCACCGTAGAATACAGGTGTGAAAGGAATTAAACCACTGTATAGAGATGGTAGCATTTCTTTAGGGAATAGTGGTGTAGTTAGAACGAATTGTAAAGCTACAAATCCGATGCTAATTGCATTACCAACTTTTCCGAATGTGTACGATAAGAAGTGTGTTATTAGCATAAACACAATACCTGAAAGTATTAATCCGAAGAAGTACATTCCAAAGTTTTGAACTTTAAAGTCAAAGAATAAACTCATTGCTACTACTTCTATGATTGTTGCTAAGATAGCGAATGTTGTCATTGATACTAGTCTTGTACCGAATAAGCTGTTTGTTGATTCTCCGTATTCTGCTTTACGAGCTGGGAATAGAATGTTGAATGCCGCAGCTGCGATTAGTAGTCCGAATACTAGGAAGAATGGTGCCATTGCGTTACCGTAGCTAGTTTCTTCTGAGATGTCGCTGATATTAGTTTTAATTGGATTAGACATCATGTCTACATTTTTATCTCCAGTTTTAGCTGCTGATAGTTTGTCAGCTCCACTAGAAAGTTTATCTGCTAATAATCCAGAACCATCTTTAGCTTTCTCTAATCCAGAAAGTAATTCAGGAGCTTTAGCTTGCATGATAGTTAGTGCACCAGATAGTTTAATAGCACCGTCTCTCGCACTGTTAACTCCATTGATAAGTTCAGGAGCTTTAGCCTGCATAGAAGAAAGTCCGTTGTGAAGTTTATCAGCACCTTCTTTAGCACTGTTAACTCCGTTGATAAGTTCAGGAGCTTTAGCCTGCATAGAAGAAAGTCCGTTGTGAAGTTTATCAGCACCTTCTTTAGCACTATTAACCCCGTTGATAAGTTCAGGAGCTTTAGCCTGCATTGCAGAAAGTCCATTGTGAAGTTTATCAGCACCTTCCTTAGCACTATTAACCCCGTTGATAAGTTCAGGAGCTTTAGCTTTCATGGCTGATAATCCGTTAGAAAGTTTTTCAGAGCCATCTTTAGCGCTGTTAAGTCCACTTAATAATTCAGGAGCTTTAGCTTGGATAGAAGAAAGTCCGTTGTGAAGTTTATCAGCACCATCTTTAGCACTATTAAGTCCGCTTAATAACTCAGGAGCTTTAGCTTTCATATCAGTTAATCCTTGGTAAAGTTTCTTACCGCCATTATCAAGTTCTTGGATACCGATGCTTAGTTCAGGAAGTTTAGCCTGAAGTTTGTTCAGTCCTGCATTGATTCTTGCATTTCCGTCGACTAGAGCGTCGATTCCACCAGCTAACTCAGGAAGTTTTTCGTGAATTAATTGGATACCACCTGAAAGTTGATTGAATCCTGCTTGTAATTCAGTTCCTTTGCTTGCTAGAGTGCCAACACCTTGTGCTAGTTCTCCAGTTGTCATTGATGTAGTTAGTGAGTTAACTCCGTTAGTGTAAGAAGAAACACCTTCTTTTAATTTTGGAGTGGCACTTGCTAGTTGGTTAAGTCCATTTACTAACTCACCTGAAGTTAGAGATGATACAGTTGCATCAACTCCACCTTTATATTGATTAAATCCTGCGATAAGAGTAGGAGTTTTTTCGTTCATTACTGTTAATCCAGCTTTTAATTGACCGCTTCCAGCAGCAAGTTGTCCAACAGCAGATTTAATACTTGAGAATCCGCTGATTGTTCCTTCAAGGTCAGCTGCAAGAGAGTTTACATCGAATTTATCAAGTTGAGTTTGAATGTAGTTTAATTTTCCTACACGGTATTTCATGCTTGAGTATTTTGATGAAGCACTGTTAATTGCAGAAGTAAGTTCAGCTTTTATTTGGCTATTATTATTGTTACTGCTATTTTGAACAGTAGTAGTTGGTTGTGGTGCTGGTGCAGCAGGTGTAGCAGCTGCGTCACTTTTAGCTGCAGCAAGGATTTGAGCTTTTTGCTCTGGTTTTAAGTCCATTGATGCTAGTGTTTGTTCCAGTCCTGAGAAATTAGTAGTAGGAGCTGGTGTAGGTGCAGCTGGTGTAGTAGTCGTAGTTGTTGTTGTCGTAGATTGTGTATCTATACGACTTACAATTTCTTTAAGACTTTCTATTTGAGCACCTAAATCTGTGAAGGCACTAGATAATGGATTGAAGTTAGTTCTATATGTGATTTTTAATCCTTTTAGTTTGTCTAATGTAGATGTTAGGTTAGATTTTTTAGCAGCTAAGTCGCTGTCGCTAGGTAAGTTAGAATTTAGTGCATTTAATCCGGTATTGATTTTATCTGCACCATCTACTAATTTCGGTGTGCTTTCAGAAAGTTTAGCAACACCGTTTTCTAGTTCGGTACCACCTGCGGCTAATCTATTTAAGTCATCTTTTTTAGATGCTAGCTTAGAGTTGATTTGAGAAATTCCATCTGATAATCTGTCGATGCCGTTGTTAAGTGTAGCACTTCCGGCGCTAAGTTTTTCTAAATCACCTTTTTTAGCTAGTAGTTTTTCGTTAAGAGTAAGTACTCCGTTCGTATATTTTAAAAGACCTTCTTTAAATGCTTCGCTTCCTTTGTGTAGTTTATCTATTCCATCTGTTAGCATAACACTCTTAGTTTTGAATGTGTCAAAACCGATAGTAAGTTGGTTAGAGCCTGCAGTAAGTTCATTTACACCAGAAACTAGTGCAGCTTTTTTATCATTTAATGTGCTTAGGCCACTTGATAGTTTTCCGGCTCCTTCTTGAAGTTGAGAAACTCCGTTACCAAGTTTCGCGCCACCTTCGCTAAGACGATTAAGTCCAGCAGAAAGACGACCAGAACCATCGGTAAGTTGGTTGATACCTCCGCTCAGTTTCGCACCGCCTTCGCTAAGACGATTTAGTCCAGCTGTTAGGCGATTAGAACCGTCAGAAAGTTCATTGATACCATTACCAAGTTTCGCGCCACCTTCGCTAAGACGACCAAGTCCGGCAGAAAGACGACCAGAACCGTCAGTAAGTTGATCGATACCACCACTTAGTTTCGCACCACCTTCGCTAAGACGACTAAGTCCGGCAGAAAGACGACCAGAACCATCGGTAAGTTGATCGATACCACCGCTTAGTTTAGCGCCACCTTCGCTAAGACGACCAAGTCCGGCAGAAAGACGACCAGAACCATCGGTAAGTTGATCGATACCACCGCTTAGTTTCGCACCACCTTCGCTAAGACGACCAAGTCCAGAAGCAAGGCGACCAGAACCGTCGGCAAGTTGATTAATACCACTTCCAAGTTTTTGGCCACCTTCGCTAAGACGTCCAAGTCCATTGTTTAGTTGGTTTGAAGCGTCGGCTGCTTTTTGAAGTGAAGAACCAATCTCAGAAAACTTACTGTAGAGAGTAGCTGTATAAGTTTTTACAACTTGATCTTTAACGGTATTTGTTAAGTTGCTCGCTACGGTTTCCATGATTTTCTCACCGTTTTTACTCTTAGTAAAGTTAGTAGTAAAGTCGATGTTCATTTTTTCTGGGTTATCATTTGATAAAGATGTGGCATTTTTTGAGAAGTTTTGTGGTATTGTAACTACCATGTAGTAGTCTCCTTCTCGTAATTCTTTATCGGCTGTATCTTTATCGACGAATTGCCAATTTACTTTTTTGTTATCTTTTAGTTTTTCGACCATCGAATTCCCGACTTCTAGAGTTTTTCCATTAAAATCTACTTTTTGGTCTAGATTAACAACTCCGACTTTCATGTTTCCAGTGTTGTCATATGGATTCCAAACGGATTTTAGGAAGGTTCCTGAATATAAAACAGGAACTAGAAGAACGGTAGCCATGGTAGCTTTTAACCCTTTGCTCTTTAAAAGGCTACTAAATTCTTTTTTTATCATAATTCCTCCAAAGAAATTTCGTCGGCGAAATTCCATTATGTTAATTTAGTATGATATAATAATATATCACTTAAGATATTCTACAACTTTATATACTAAAAGTCAAAATATTTTAAAGTAATAGTGAATTATTAATATTTAATAATAGAGTATATTAGATATAATGGAGATAAAAATTATAACTTTTAAAATTAACAATTAGCGAATAATCTATGATAATAACGGTATTTTGATAAAAAGGGAATTATTCTTTAAACTTATAAAAAGATATATATTACTTAAAATAATTTCATTAAGTATTAATATAAATTATCCTAATTAACGAAAAAAATAGTTCACTATTAATTAAAGTTACCTTGAAGGGAAGGTAGTATTTGATATTATAAAAACATAAAAGGTAGTTATCCAATGAAAATGGATAACTACCTTTATTTTAGTGTTAAGTTATGCTAATGCGTGTGATATTTTATGTTCTAGTAGATTGCTAAAACAATTTTGAGCATCTTTTAAATCTTTCGGATCTGGGTGTTTTTTTGATTCTTTAACCATGTCGGCAAGATCTGGTGTAACTTTGTGAATAAAGTTAGGATCACGCCAAGTAAGGATTTTGAAAACTATCATAACCTTTGGATCAACCTTACCTTGACAGACGAAAGTTTCATGAATTCTATTGTTACGCTCTTCCATAAATGCAATGTAATTATTAATAGAATCGTCTGCGTGATAATGTTCACGAGGAACACCACAAGTTAGAAATAGGGCAACATCTTTACCATGTATTTCTTGTTGATCTATAAAACGTTGCATATTTTTGTTGGCGTTAGTTTTATCTGTCCAAGCACCTAGAATATAGAAATCATATTCTTTTTCTAGTTTTTTTCGTTGTTTCTTTATATCAAGTAAATCCACTTCTCCCTGATCTTTTATCTGTTCATAAATAGCCTCAGCTACTTTTTTAGTATTTTTTGTTTTGCTAGAGTAAGCAAGTAAAATTTTCATAATAAGCCTCCTACTTAGGATGTTGGAATAATATTCTTGAAAATTAATCCCGTATTAATTAAATTCATATAATTATTATAACAAAAAAATATTCTATTTTAAACTAATAACTGAAAATAATAATCAATTATAAAATTCAAGAGTGATAAAAATTAAAAAAATTGAAAAATTAACCTAATAGAATGAGGTTTTAACTAAAAAATAGGAAATAATCTATGGTTTATGATAAAATACTAATTGATAATATAGGAAATCAAATTGTATTGTGATAGGAGAAGAGAATGGAAAGGTTGTTTGAGATAACTAGTTATGCATCGTTTATTGTATACCATATAGAAGCGATGGATAAGATAAAGATTCCAAAAACTATGATAAGAGAATATATTAACCTACAAAAAACAGTAGGGAGTTTCCCAGAAGAGCTGAATTATGTGAGTAGTTTTTATGATGTGAAAACTGGAAGTAGTGCGACGTTGTTTGAAAATACGGCTGAAGGGAATTATATTTTATCTTATACGGGAACGAATTTTTATTTTGATAGGCAGAAGGATATGTATGCAGATGTAGTAGGTATTTGCTTGGGGCAAGCGGAACATATGACACCGTGTTATAGATTTTATACACGTATGAAGAAAAAATATGGTAATGATATTATATTAACAGGTCATTCACTAGGAGGAAGTATTGCGCAACGTGTTGCGATTGAGTATAATGTACAGCAAAGTATCGTCTTTAATGCAGTTCCGATATATTTAATCGGCGGTATAGATATTTTTATGGATAAGGAAAAAGACGGTGAATTATACGTTATGCGTATGAAAAAATATCTTAGAAATGTAAAGAAAACAGCTATTAAAAAAGCAACCTTTACAGGGGATGTGAAGAGGGTTGTTTCTGAATATGATATATTTACGAGAATCTCTGAGCTACTATCAATTGGTTACTATGTGGGTGATGAAATTATTGTAAAAGAAGCTGGAATGCACGGTATAAAGAGTTTCTTAGACATATACCAAAAATCTTTTGGTAGTTCTTTTGAGAAGAAAGAAAATGATGATCTTTTATCATTGGAATATAAAGATTTTAGTCTAGCAGAAGTAGGTATCCTTAGCAATTTTTCAGAAGAGCGAATAGAAGGATTAGAGAATCAACTGAATGCACTTTTAGTGAGTCGTACTGTGATAGATAACTTGAATAAAAATCCTTATAATGTTAATTTTGAATTTTTTATCAAGGCTATATTAGATAATATTGCGAAGAAAAAAGAAGAACTGTAATAGATTCCTTGTCTGACGTTTTTGTCAGGCGAGGAGTTTTTTATTGTAATAGTTTCATATAGATTATAACTTGTTATAAAATTTTGTATTTTTCGCATAACTGATAGAGAGTTAATCGTTTGCTTAAAGTTGTAACTTAACTAAAAAAAATGATATAATATTGATAACTATGTATATACTCATGTTGATGAGAAGATGCAGGTTAAAGAATAAAAGTATACTCCAAAAAATGTTTTATAAAAAATATAATTAGGAATATATATTATTTAATACTTAGTATAAATCTAAGGAGGAAGAAAATGGCAGAATATAAAATACTAGTAGTCGATGACGAAGAACCGATTGCTAATATACTAGAATTTAATCTTAAAAAAGAAGGTTACGATGTAATCGTTGCTAATGACGGGGAAAAAGCGGTAGAACTTGCTTTTAATGAGAACCCAGATTTAATTTTATTAGATTTAATGTTACCTAAAAAAGATGGAATGGAAGTGTGTAGAGAAGTACGCGCTAAGAAAAATATTCCAATCATTATGCTAACGGCGAAAAATAGCGAGATAGATAAAGTTCTTGGACTTGAGTTTGGAGCGGATGATTATGTGACTAAACCTTTCTCAACGCGTGAACTTATGGCTAGGGTTAAGGTAAACTTACGTCGTGTTACTAAGCAACAAGAAGAAGTAGTTGAGGAGAAAAATGGTGGAGATCTTGTGATTAAGGATATCGTTATTTATCCAGAAGCTTATGTTATTAAGAAAAATGGTGAAGAAATCGACTTAACACGTAGAGAATTTGATTTATTCTACTACCTTGCACAACACCGTGGACAAGTTTTAACACGTGAAAACCTTCTGCAAACAGTATGGGGTTATGATTACTTCGGTGATGTTAGAACTGTGGATGTAACTGTAAGAAGACTACGTGAGAAAGTAGAGAATGACTCATCTCAACCTGAGTATATTATGACACGTCGTGGTGTTGGTTACTTTATAGGTGAAGAGTAATGAGTTTTTTTGAGAAGAGATTTAAGAAAAGATTCTTTTCATCAATTCGAACTAAGTTCGTAATAGTGTATGTATTAGTTAATATAATTTCATTACAACTTATCGGATTGTTCTTTACAACACAGCTAAGAAATAGTAATGTAAATACATTTGAGCAAAATATTATCGAACAGGAAAAAATCTTAAACTACCATGTTCGTGAGGAATTAGAAAAAGCTAGTAGTACCGGAGATGGTTCGAAAGATACGGAAGACAGTACTAGTCAAGATGAATCTTCAAAGAATAGCAGAGATTCAAAGAGTGGTATAGCTAAACTAGTTAGTGAATTTAATATTCAAAAGTTATTATTAGTTAATGTTATAGATAATGATTCAAAAATTTTAGCGACTTCTTCGAAAAATGGTAATGATGAATATCTTGCTAAAAGGTCGTTTGATCCATTGGTAAGTCAAGTTATAAAAACAGGAGAGAGTACTAAACAGATTCAAAATAATGCTGATAGTAATAAGCGTGTGTGGATTTATGTGAGTCCTGTTAAAAAGGATAATGAAGTTATTGGTGTAATCTCTCTTATGGCGGATATAGAAAGTGTTTATCAAGAGGTAAATGGTATTTCTAAAATCTTCATAGTGGGAACTATTCTATCGATATTAATTACTACAGTAATAGGATTCGTAGCTTCAAAAACGGTGACGAGCTCTATTGAGAAGATGAGTTCACAGGTTAAGAAGATGGCTCTTGGGAACTATGGTACAGTAGTTGGTATAGATGCAGATGATGAAATCGGAGATCTGGCAAAAGTATTTAACCAAATTTCTAAAAGAATTGAAGAAGAGCAGGCTGTTACTGAGACTGAACGTAGGAAGCTTGCAACGATTATCGAAAGTATGATGGATGGAATTATTACGACGGATAATAACGGAAAAATAATTCTTATTAATACTAGTGCGGAAGATATGCTAGGAGGTCGTGATGATGAAATCTTTATTGGAAAAGATGTTCTGAAGATTCTTAATATCACTGAATATGAAAGTATAGAGGAGATATTAGAAGCGGAAGATAGTCTTCTTGTAAATTCCTCAAAAACGGATGAAGAGCTACTTTTACGTGCTGAAATTTCTAAGATAGAAAAAGAGGATAAGGAAGATTTAACTCAGATGTCAACCGAGCTAGAAGGATATATTATCGTGCTTTATGACGTAACAGATCAAGAACGTCAGGAAAAAGAACGTCGTGAGTTCGTATCTACAGTATCTCATGAACTTCGTACTCCTTTAACAACGATGAACAGTTATATCGAGGCGTTAGAAGAAGGTGTTCTTGAGGATAAAGAGCTTGCTCCTCAGTTTATCGATACGATTCACAAAGAAACGACTCGTATGATAAGAATGGTAAATGAGCTTATGCAGCTTGGTAAAATGGACATTAAAGAAGAACATTATGAGAAAGAATTTATCGATATTAATAAGATGCTTGAACAAATTACCGATAGATTCGCTTTAACACATCCTGAGAAAAACTTCATAAAACATATTCCTAAGAGTCCGATATTTGTAGAAGGTGACCAGGATAAACTTACACAGGTATTTGATAATATCGTAAATAATGCGATAAAATACTCTCCAGATGGTAAAAATATCACGGTGAGAGTTAGACAAAATTATCACCACAATAGGGTGAGTATTTCTATTAAAGATGAGGGTGTTGGAATTCCATTAGTCCACATTGACAAAATCTTTAATAGATTCTACAGAGTTGATAAGAGTAGACAAAGAAGTATGGGAGGAACAGGTTTAGGATTGGCATTAGCTAAGACTATCGTAGATGCCCATAAAGGTCGTATTTGGGCTCAAAGTAGAGAAGGTTATGGAAGTATTATATTCGTGACACTACCTTGTGAACAAATTGATGATGAATGGTTATAGAGGTAAATAATATGAAAAGTAAAAGGAAAGAAACTGTTAAATCAGTTGTATTAGGAATATTAGTTCTAATGAGTTTAACTTTATCCTATCTTATTATTACTTATCAACCAGATTATGAGATTTTCACTAAGAGAACTACTCAAAAATCAGCAGAGTCAAATAAAAATAGTCTTTTAAACTTTTTGATTCCTGATAGTGTCGTAAAAAACTATGAAGGATCAAGAGAAGAACCGATAGTTCAAAATTCTATAACGAAGGTGGCGACTGTCGATGCTGTAAAAAATAAAAGGGTATTGAAAGATCTGTTGTCGATAATCTCAGATAGCGAAAGTACAGAGTCTAGGGTTAGAAATCGAAATATAGAAGATATTACAACGAATAATGTTGAAAAAATCATGATAAATTATCAGGTGACCTTGGATTCAGCTTTAGTAAAACCGTTGTTCTTCTCGGAGGAGAATTCTAATATAAGTTTGGAATTTGATACGATAGTTTTACTAAAAGATAGACCAAATATGATTTATTTATATAAAAAAGATGATAAAAACTATCTACAGATTACTCTGAAGGATGAAATCTATAGCAGGATAAATAGTAAGTTTAACGAGAAAAAACAAAGCTATGCTAAGTATAGTTTGAATAATAGGTTTATCTATTTGAAAGAGTCTGACGAGGATAATGTTATAGACGAATACAGTGCTGAAGATGTTAGCTTAAATAGATTAGCTAAGGATATTTTTGAGAAAAAGGATAATCTTAGAATTAGTAATGAGGATGAAGTGACTGATGGTTATGGTATCTTACGATCTATAAACAACAGATTAGTATATACAAATCCATCAAACGAAGGTGGGAAAGAAGTTGGAGCTACAGTCGCTATAAACAATACTATGAGTTTCTTGGGACTGGGGTATGTAGGAGATACAGATTATCAGCTTACTACTGCTCTAGAAGGAATTACTATTTTCCAAGAAGCTTATAAGGATTCGATAGCCTTTAGTAGAGAAGGTCATGCGGATATTATTTCTGAGGATAATAGTAGTGGAATATATAAACTAACTTCACCGAAGAGGCTTACGAAGACTTATCTTTCATCAAAAGAAGTGGAACTATACTCTGTTGAGAAAACTGAATATGTAATTAATTATCTTTATGAAAGAGTTAACCTTAAAGAAATAGGAGATATAGTTCTAGGTTATGATAAGGTCTATAATAAAGATAGAAATAGTTTTAGCTATGTACCAGCGTGGTATGTAAAATATAATGATAGATATATGAGTTTTAAAAAATTAAAAGAGATGATTGACAAGGGAGAGAGACTATGAACTGGGGTAAGATGAAGACATTGTTTATTTACCTATTTGTTGCGCTTAATGCTGTCTTGTTAACATTTTATATATATACAGTTCAGAAGAATAAAACAGAGATAGTTCAAGAAAAAGAAATTATTGAACGTTCTATGAAAAATGACAATATAACTGTAGAAGAAAATGCAACGAAACGTGATAATCTTGGTTATGTGAATGTTACGATTTCTGATTTGAAGGATATTCGTAAGGAAGATAGTGGTCTAAAGTATGAAGTTGAAAATGTTGATAAGACATCTACTTTAAAAGTCAGTTCAGAAAATGTTATTACCAATGTAAACAAAGGCAGTTATAGAGCTGAATTAGATTCATTCTTACTAGAAAAAATGAAATTAAGTGCAAATTATATTTTTTCTAGTTACAATTCATCAAAAAATGAAGTTATCTTTGAACAGCAAATAGATAGTTTTAGAGTATTTTCAAATAAAAATGCACGAATTGTCTTTAGTGTTGAAAGTAATGGAGATATAAAAAACTTCACATTAACGAGTGTTTCAAATATAAGAAAAGATAAGAATGAAACGTTAGTACCATCTAACCAAGCGATAAATAGATTATATCACGAAGACTTAATTCCTAAAAACTGTCGTGTACGAGCTACGTTAGGATATTATACATATATTTCTCAAACGGAAAACCAAGTATTGATGCCGACATGGAATGTAGAAATCAGTGATAAGGACGGACGAGTTAGCAATTACTATGTAGACGCTATTAACTTAAATGTGTTAAATAGAAAAGGTCATAGCTAATTGATAGGTATTTAAAAATAAAGAAAAAACTATTCATTGTGATAATTGCAATGAATAGTTT
>NZ_JAPWCB010000019.1:0-28709 GCF_041433745.1 Gemella sp. 27098_8_149
TGGGTTAAAGGTGCTCAAAAACCAGCAGCGCCAAAACCAACTGTAGCACAAAAACAAGGTTGGGTTCAAAGTGGCGGAGCATGGTACTTCTACCACCAAGGTCAAATTGTTAGAAATGCATGGGTAGGAAGCTACTGGCTAGGAGCAGATGGGAAAATGGCAACAAGCTCATGGGTAGATAACGGACGTTACTACGTAGGACCAAATGGAGTTTGGGATAAAAATGCTAAGAAACCAGAAGCACCAAAACCAGTTGAGAAGAAACAAGGATGGGTGAAAGAAGGAAATGCTTGGTATTATTTCGAAAATGGATCTGTAGTACGTAACAAATGGATTGGTAGTACGTACTGGGTCGGAGCCGATGGTAAGATGGCGACAAGCTCATGGGTAGATAACGGACGTTACTACGTAGGACCAAATGGAGTTTGGGATAAGAATGCTAAGAAACCAGAAGCACCAAAACCAGTTGAGAAAAAACAAGGATGGGTAAAAGAAGGCGACGCATGGTACTTCTACTACCAAGGTCAAATTACTAAAAACGCATGGGTAGGAAGCTATTGGCTAGGAGCTGATGGTAAGATGGTTACAAATGCATGGGTAGATAACAACCGTTATTACGTAGGTGCTAACGGATTATGGGATAAAAATGCTAAGAAACCAGAAGCACCAAAACCTGTAGAGAAAAAACAAGGTTGGGTGAAAGAAGGAAATACTTGGTATTACTTCGAAAATGGAACATTAGCTCGTAACAAATGGATCGGTAGCACATATTGGGTTGGAGCAGATGGTAAAATGGCAACAAGCTCATGGGTAGATAACGGCCGTTACTACGTAGGGTCTAATGGAGCATGGGTAAAAGATGCTAAGAAACCAGAAGAAACAAAACCAGCAGAGAAGAAACAAGGTTGGAAAAAAGAAGATACCTCTTGGTATTACTATGACAACGGTCAAAAAGCACGTAACATGTGGATTGGGGATACTTACTGGGTAGGAAAAGATGGTAAAATGGTAACAGATAACTGGGTAGACAACGATCGTTTCTACGTAGATAAATCTGGTAAAAAAGATCCATCAATTAAGAAAAAAGTTATCATTAACGACGAGCTAGGATGGCAAAAACGTAATGGTGGAAACTGGTATTACTATGAAAAAGATGGTTCATTAGCTCGTAACAAGTGGGTAGGAGACTACTGGCTTGGAGCTGATGGTAAGATGGCTAAGAGTGCATGGGTAGATAATGGCCGTTACTACGTAGACTCTAGTGGTAAATGGGTACCTAACTACGCTAAAGCGGACAAAAACACAGCTGCTTTAAATATGCCTCAATACTACCAAGGTGATTACCGTTGGGCTAATAGAAGATATGGACTTGGAACAATGGCACAAAGTGGATGTGTACCAACATCATTAGCTATGGTATTCAACGGACTAGGACAAAAAGTTCTTCCAACAGCTGTAGCAGATACAATCTACAATAACACTAACGAAATGAACGTTGGTGGATTAGGTACATCAGGTAAAGGTGCTGTTTATGCGATTAACGCTTATGGATACAAACACACAGTACTTTCAACTAAAGAACAACTTATTGCAGCACTTCAAAGTGGTAAACCTGTATTTGCGACAGTAGGAAATGGTATTTTCGCAAAAGGTAGATTAACTCACGCTATCGCTTTAAGTGGATACAGCAATGGTAAGACTAAAGCAATGGACCCAGATAATGTAAATACTACAGGAAGATGGTATGACATCAATACTATCTGGAACCAAAGAAGTACAGATCCATATGACACTAACATCGGTGGATCATTCGTAGCAATCGGATAATATAATAGAACGATGCAGGAATATTGATTTTTAAGAAATCTGATTTCCTGTGTCGTTTTTTATTGTAATATTAAATTTATAGGACAGGTTGTTGATAATTTTATAATGGGGCTGATCCCAAAGTACTATATTTTGAAAAAAGTTCATATAAAAACTGATAGCCTCAGCAGTAGACACAATCCAATCAGTTTCGTCTTATGACTCGCTTCTTGGTGTGTCCTTGCATACGTATAACGCAAGTGGTTTATTGATATCTAAATTCACTTTATAAAAGATTTTTAGATATCTAATAAACTGTGCGGGGCTGACTCTAAAAATCGGTTTCATTTCTACGAAATCACGATTTTTGAGTCACTCCCATTTAATTATTTTTGTACTAAATTATAACAGTTGTTGCTAAAAATCGTTAAAATTGGTATACTATAGATTAGAGAACTTGAAAGCGAAGGAGTGTGCTTAAATTATGGTGTATAACCACAGAGTTATAGAAAAAAAATGGCAAAAATATTGGGATGAAAATAAAACATTCAAAACATTAGATGATCATACAAAAGAGAAATTTTATGCATTAGATATGTTCCCTTATCCATCAGGAGCTGGGCTACACGTTGGTCACCCAGAAGGGTATACAGCTACTGATATTTTAAGTAGATATAAAAGAGCAAATGGGTACAATGTACTTCACCCAATGGGATGGGATGCATTCGGATTACCTGCTGAGCAATATGCGCTAGATACTGGTAATGACCCAAGAGATTTTACTAAAACTAATATCGACACGTTCCGTCGCCAAATTAAAGAATTAGGATTTTCTTATGATTGGGATCGTGAAGTAAATACAACAGATCCTAACTACTACAAATGGACACAATGGATTTTCAAAAAACTTTATGAAAAAGGACTTGCTTATGTTGATGAAGTACCTGTAAACTGGTGTCCAGCATTAGGAACAGTACTTTCTAATGAAGAGGTTATTGATGGTAAATCTGAGCGTGGAGGACACCCTGTAGAGCGTCGTCCTATGCGTCAATGGGTACTAAAAATTACTGACTACGCTGAAAAACTTCTTGCTGATTTAGATATTCTTGATTGGCCAGAAAGTCTAAAAGCAATGCAACGTAACTGGATTGGAAAATCTGTTGGTGCTGAGATTGATTTCAAAATTGAAGGAACTGATAAAGCATTCACAGTATTCACTACACGTGCCGACACTGTATTCGGTGTGTCTTACTGTGTACTTGCACCTGAACACAAACTTGTAGAAGAAATCGTTACAGAAGGACAAAGAGCTGCTGTTGAGGAGTACCTTGACATCGTTAAACGTAAGTCTGACCTTGAAAGAACAGACCTTAACAAAGATAAAACAGGAGTATTCACAGGAGCTTATGCGATTAACCCTGTAAATGGTGAAAAAGTAGAACTTTGGATCGCGGACTATGTTCTAGCAAGCTACGGAACTGGAGCTGTTATGGCTGTTCCTGCGCACGATGAGCGTGACTATGAGTTTGCGACTAAGTTTAACCTACCAATCAAAGCTGTTATCGAAGATAATGGAGAAGTTGTTGTACCATTCTTTGGTGATGGTAAACACATCAACTCTGATTTCATCAATGGATTAAACAACGAAGAAGCTATCGCGAAAGTTATTGAATTCTTAGAAGAAAATAAAGTTGGACGTAGTAAAGTTACTTATAAATTACGTGACTGGTTATTCTCAAGACAACGTTACTGGGGAGAACCAATTCCAATTATTCACTGGGAAGATGGTACTATGACTACTGTACCTGATAGTGAACTTCCATTATTACTTCCAGAAACTGACAATATTAAACCATCAGGAACAGGAGAATCTCCACTTGCTAACATCGAAGAGTGGCTAAATGTAGTAGACCCTGAGACTGGTAAAAAAGGTAAACGTGAAACAAACACAATGCCACAATGGGCTGGTTCTTGTTGGTACTACCTACGTTACATCGATCCACACAATGATGAAATGTTCGCAGATCCAGAGAAATTAAAATACTGGCTACCTGTAGATGTTTATATCGGTGGAGCAGAACACGCAGTACTTCACTTACTATATGCTCGTTTCTGGCACAAAGTACTTTACGATTTAGGTCTAGTTCCGACTCGTGAGCCATTCCAAAAACTATTCAACCAAGGTATGATTCTTGCTGAAGGTAAAGATGGTCGTCCAGAAAAAATGTCTAAATCTAAAGGTAATGTAGTAAACCCTGATGATATTATCGTATCTCACGGTGCTGACACATTACGTGTGTATGAAATGTTCATGGGACCATTAGATGCGTCTATCGCATGGAGTGAAAATGGTCTAGATGGATCACGTCGTTTCTTAGATAGAGTATATCGTCTATTCGTAGATGAAGAAACTGGTAAAGTAAATGATAAAGTTCAAGATAAAGACAATGCAGAATTAGAAGTAAGCTACAACTACACTGTTAAGAAAGTATCAGAAGATATTGAAATTCTTGGATTTAACACAGCTATTTCACAACTTATGGTATTTGTAAATGACTGTTACAAAGCTGAATATATCCCTCGTAAATATGCGTTAGGATTTATCCAACTTCTTGCACCATTTGCGCCTCATCTTGCTGAAGAAATGTGGGAAATCTATGGTAACACTGAGTCAATCTCATACGTACCATGGCCAACATTTGACGAAAGCAAACTTGTAAGTGATACTGTAGAAATCGTAGTTCAACTTATGGGTAAAGTTAAAGCTAAATTAGATGTTAAGAAAGACTTAACACCAGCTGAATTAGAGCAAATCGTTCTAGCTAATGAAGAAGTAAAAGAATTAATCGAAGGAAAACAAGTTATGAAAGTAATCGTTGTTCCTGGAAGATTAGTTAATATCGTAGCTAAATAAGGAGAGAGACATGGAAGAATTAATTTATAGTATTGTTAGCGAAATTGTTGAGCATAAAGATGAAATCAAAATCGAAAAATTCGTTAAAAATGCACGTGAACACTACATTTTAACAGTACACCCAGAAGATTGTGGGCGTATAATAGGGAAAAAAGGTACAGTGATTAACGCAATCCGTACTGTATTAAATTCAACAACATTTAGTAAAAAAGTTTACTTAGATTTAGTAGAATAATGAGATAAATGTTTCGATAGGAGTCTGAAAGATATTTTTCAGATTCCTATTTTATTTGGGTGAATGAAAGGTTAGCTGGTCTAGAAAGAACTATAATTTATTTAATTTTTAAAATAGATATAGTATAATTAGTTGAGAGAAGAATTAAATTATGAGATTTGCTGATAAAAAGTGTATAGTTATATTGTAAGTTTTACATGATAAGAAAAATATTAAAAAGTTATAATAAAATATAAAGGATGGACTATAAAATGGTAAAAATTAAAGCTAATGGTAATGAAATAGCATTACTTACTTCGGATACAGATTATATCAGTTTAACTGACATTGCAAAATATAAAGATTCGGAAAACCCAAGATATATTATACAAAACTGGCTAAGAAATAAAACAACAATAGAGTTTCTGGGTGTTTGGGAACAAATGAATAATAGTAATTTTAACCGTGTCGAATTCGATTCGGTTAAACGAAAGTAGATTTAATTGTTTTCTTATAACTACTGGAAATTTGATAGAAATAACAGATGAATGGGGATATTATCAAAAATGTGGGTTTATGATTATTTTGATATTAGAATTTTCTCTTAGATTTTTCCAAAGGTAATATTATGTATTAAAAAAGAGGTGAAATAGAACCTATGTGCGAAATAGAAAAACACTTATATATTGATGAAAGTGGTAGTATGACTAAATACAGTAATAAATATAAACATTTTATCACGTGTATTATAGTGCCAATCAATAGAGATAAATTAAGAAGAGTTTTTAAAAGATATATTTCTAAAAATATAAATAAATTGAGAGATGTTGATACTCAAAATAAAATGTTTGATAGAAATGGAAATTTTTTAGAGATAAAAGGTTCGCAACTAACTAGAGAACTAAAATTAGACTTTCTAAATTTTTTTACAAAAAATAAATTATTTGATATATATTATATTCAATTAGATAACGATGCGGTTTCAGAAGAATTTTACAAAAATACTGCTCGTGCTTTTAATTATCCTTTAAAATTATTAATTCAAAATTATATGGTTAGAGATTATAGTGGTAGTAGTAAATATTTTTTGAATATCGATGAAAGAAATCAAAATACGAAGACATATTATTTTTTAGAAGAATATTTAAATACAGAGGTAGGGTTATCAAATAATATTGATTTTTCGGTGACTTATTATGATTCTTCGCAAAGCCATTTAATTCAGATAGCTGATGTATTTTCAAATATCTATTATTCAAATTTAATTAATGGATTGTATGAAGAAAGGATAGAATATATAAAAAATAGTGGAATTTTAAAAATGATTTTTAAATTCCCATTATAAAATAATTGAGTTTATTGCCTAAATATGATATTATGATTGTAGTAACAGTAAGTCGAACGTAAACGCCATTATATACAAGGTAAGGGTTATGTGTTAGCCTCGTTCGTTCGCTATTACTAGAATTAAAAATGATAAAATCGTAAGTATCTTATTTAGGTATTTGCGATTTTTTATATACTGTAATTATTTTAGTGTTTTCTAAAATTAATAAATTTGGAATGTTATATGTAAAAGAGTATGAAATTACACATAAAATAAAAAAGTTAATTTAGGAGGCTATTATGCGAGAAATAGTTGATGGATATTTAATTAATGATGACAATATAAAAATAGCATTCACTAATAGGAATGTTGATGCAAAAAATAGTGATAATATGAAAAATTTCTCTGCTAAATATGGATTTAATCATGATAACATAGTTTATAATACTCAAGTTCATGGTGCAAATGTTCGTATTGTTGAATCGGGAGATGATGTTGCTGAAAATGGTAAGGAAGCGGATGGTTTAATTACCAGCTTACAGACGACACCGTTATTGATTTTTACAGCGGACTGTGTGCCTGTTGTTTTCTATGATAAAAAGCAAGGTGTAGTAGCCTTAGCTCATGCAGGATGGAGAGGGACATACGGAAATATTGCCGGGGAAATGGTGAATATTATGATAAATAAATATAATTGTAAGGTAGAGGATATTAAGACCATTATAGGTCCATCGGTTAGTGTTGATAACTACGAAGTTTCATATGATCTTATCGAGAAATTCGCTGTTTTAGAGGTTCAAGATTATTATAAAGAAGTTGCAGGTAAATATTATTTAGATTTATGGAAATTGAATAAAGAATTATTGAAAAAATGTGGTATACTAGAAGATAACATTAAAATTATTGATTTCTGTACGGTAAGAGATAATGATAAATTCTTCTCATATAGACTGGATAATGCCACTCCAAAACGTATTGGAACAATAATTCAATTAGATTAAATTCATATAGAATAGAGGAAACAGTATTGGAAAAAGATATTAAATTAGTAGAACAAGTAGCTACATTTAAAAGATTGCCGAAAAGTGATAGTAGATGGCGTGTAGCATTTTATTATATAGCGAAAGAATTCTGGGATTTAGAAGAGGTTTTTGTGATAATCGATAAAGCACTTTATGAAGAACAAGGTCTTAAAATTCCAGTTTTTAGAGAGTATAAAGAAGCGGAAGGATTCCAGATTTTTTCTAGTCATATCAAAGCGAAGGAATTCGTAGAAAAGCAAGGTGACTTATTCGTTACGGCGAGTGGAGAAAAACTTATCGGTAGAATTCGTCAAGGTGCATTCAGAGAGGTTTTCGTTCCATTCTTTGCTGAACAAAACTTCAACTACTTACTAAATGAAGATGAGGCATTATTTGCTGATACTTTTAAACGACTTCTTGCGGTTATGGAAGCTAGCGAAAATTATATTGTGGATCAAGAACAAGAAGATATGCTTAAAGCAGGCGATGTTCAAGGATTCTTCGCAGATATTTGTAAAAAATATATAGTATTAGTATAAAAATAAAATTCAAGCGTAATTAATTCATGTTTGAACTTCAAGCACGGATTAATTACGTTTGAGTTTTTTTATTTAGGTTTCATTAGGTTACAAATGTTGCATAGTTCTTATTTTTTTCATATAATTTATATATAGAATAATAAATAAAATTCAATATAGGGAGGTAAATCATGAGTAAGATAAAGTATAGAAAATTATATTTTTTATTTATGATATTAGAAATTTTATTATTGATAATGATTTCGGGATGGTATTATTTTGCGGAAAGAAAGATGGGGATGATAAGACATATATTATTCAGGAATGTTTATAAATTCCCAAAATACTTTACTGATATAAATATAAAAGTAATAATAGCTTGTCTCATTGTATTTTTAGTTATTCAGTTGGTATTATTTATCAGAACGAGAAGATTTTTATTTAGTTTTATATTGAACATAGTATTTGTAATCTTTTCGGTATATTTTATTATCAATTACAATGTGGATAAAGTTTTTATATATTATTATTTAATAATATTTTGTGGACTTTTTAACTTAACAAGATTTCTACAATTTCTTACTTTAAATCACAAAGTAAGGGTTTAACATAAAATAATTATTCGTAAAAAAAATATTAAGTACATTTAAACTTTTCTTTAAACTTAGTTTAAGTTGATGCTGATATTATAAAAATGTAAGTAAAACACGATTAACCTTAAAAAAATATAAATAAGGTTTAAAAGGAGGATTCTTATGGAAAATAGAAATAACAACCAACATAATAGAGAATTTAACAATCAAGGAAATTATAATGAACAAAATGATTATCCAAATTATGATAATATGGAAAATTCTCAATACAACAACTATGAAAATTATCAAGAGATGAACAATACGCAAGTACCTGTTCAGCAGAAAAATAACTACGGGAAACTATTCCTAACTGTTTTTGCAGCGTTTGCCCTAGGTGCTACGAGTGTTTTTGGAGCACAAGCGGTTATGGGAACTGGGAAGGCTCTAAATTCTTCGGTAACAGCGACAAAAGAAGATAAAGATAATGAACAAATCACAGTAAATGCAATTTCAAAAGCAAAAGATGCAGTAGTATCAATTGTAAATTACCAAAGTAACTCAAATAACAGCTTAGAGTCTATCTTAGGAGGTTCTAGCAGAACTGGTAATGATTCAGGTGAACTAAAAGCTGCTTCAAGTGGTAGTGGAGTAATCTACAAAAAAGTTGGAAATACAGCTTATGTCGTTACTAATAATCACGTTGTTAATGGAGCTAAGAAGTTATCTGTTATTTTAAGTGATGGGACTAATGTAAATGCAGAAGTTGTTGGAACTGATGTTTGGACAGACCTTGCAGTTTTAAAAATTAGTGGTGATAATGTAACTACAACTATGGATTTTGCGGATAGTGATAAAATCGCAGTTGGTGAAACAGCGTTCGCTATCGGATCACCTTTAGATGTTAACCTTTCTAATACTGTTACAAAAGGTATCGTATCGGCTGTAAATAGACAAATTCCTATGGATGTTGATGGAGATGGTAAAAATGACTGGAACCAAACTGTAATCCAAACTGATGCAGCTATTAACCCAGGTAATAGTGGTGGAGCGCTAATCAATAGTGAAGGTAAACTTATCGGTATTAACGAATCTAAGATTGCTAAAGCAACTGCAAACGTAAGTGCTGAGGGAATTGGATTTGGTATTCCTTCAAATGAAGTAAAACTTATTACTGAACAATTAGAACAATCAGGTAGAGTTATTAGACCTGCATTAGGTGTACAATTAGTATCAGTTAATACAGTAGATAGTGATACTGTAAAATCTCAATTGAAATATGAAGGTAAACAAGGTGTAGTAATTCGTTACGTTGAGAATGGTACGCCAGCTGCACAAGCAGGTTTAGAGAAATATGATATCATTACAAAATTAAATGGCGAAGAAGTAAAAGATGTTGCTGCAGTTAGAAAATACTTATTTGAGAAATCAAAAATTGGTGATACTGTAAAAGTAACTTATTACAGAGATGGTAAAGAAAAAACAACAAATGTAGTTGTTCAAGCTTTAAATACAAGATAAAATATGGGCGACTTAGGATGAATCTACATCCTAAGTTTCCTTTCGTTTTTGTTCGTAAAATGTTCGAAAAACAATAATGAATAGCATAGTCATGTTGTGAAAAAAACATAATATCAATATTCAATATCAGAGATATTAAAGAGAGCTGAATCAAAAATGTTATTTATGTAGTTTGAAAATGAGGGAAAAATTTGCCAAATCGATGAAAATATGTTATTATAAGTTTGTTAAATTTTAGAAAAGAATATAGGTGAATACATGAAAAAAGTAAGAAAAGCGATTATTCCGGCTGCAGGATATGGTACACGTTTCCTTCCTGCGACTAAAGCATTACCTAAGGAGATGCTGCCAATTATCGATACTCCTACAATTCAATACATAGTAGAAGAAGCGGTGAAAGCTGGAATCGAAGATATAATTATTGTAACTGGTAAACAAAAAAGAGCTATTGAAGACCACTTCGATAGAAATGTTGAATTAGAAGTTGAGTTAGAAAACAAAGGTAAGTTAGCGATGTTAGAAAAAGTTAAGTATCCAACACAACTTGCCAACATTCACTACGTACGTCAAAAAGAAATGGCAGGACTAGGGGACGCGATTTTAACTGCTCGTAGTTTCATCGGTGATGAGCCATTTGCAGTATTACTAGGTGATGACGTTGTAATCAATGATGAATACCCTGCGATTAAACAACTTATTGATAAAGCAGAAGAAACAGGATGTTCTGTAATTGGTGTTCAAACAGTTCCAGAAGATCAAACACATAGATACGGTGTTATTGCGCCTAAAAGTCAAGATGGACATTTATATGAAGTTGAGAAGTTCGTAGAAAAACCAGCTCCTGGAACAGCACCATCTAACCAAGCGATTATGGGAAGATACGTTCTTAACCCAGGAATTTTCAAACACTTAGCTAAAAAACAAGTAGGTGTTGGTGGAGAAGTTCAATTAACAGACGCTATCCAAATGTTAAATGAGGAAGAAAATGTTTATGCATATGACTTCCAAGGTAAACGTTATGATGTAGGAGAAACAATTGGATTTGTTAAAACTACTATCGACTTCGCACTTAAGTCTGACTTGAAAGATGAATTAGTGCCATATTTAAAAGCTAAATTAGCAGAATTAGAATAAGATTAAAGCGGGAGTGACTCAAAAATCGTGATTTCGTAGAAATTGATTTTGTCGAGTCGCCCCCTTTTTTTTAAAAATCGAGAGAAGGCGTGTTATGATTGTTAATCACATTGGAATTTATGGAATATGTATTAGAGATAATAAACTTTTATGTATCCAAAAAGAAAGAGAACCTTACAAAAATAGATTTGACCTACCTGGGGGTAGTCAAAAAGAAAAAGAGGGGCTTACAGAAACATTAGTTCGAGAATTCAGAGAAGAAACGGGGTATGAAATAGAAAACTATGTGAACTGCAGGGTTTATGATGCCTTTGTAGAAGAATCTTATCGAACAGTACATCATATTATGGTATTTTATGACGTTGATATTAATCTCGAACAGCAAGATACGATTTCAGAAAAGTTGGAAGATGAACTAAATGATTCTAGTGGAATATATTGGATTGACCTGGAAGAATTAGATATAAAGAATTCATCGCCATTAATCTTGAAATTAAAACAGGAATTAAGTAATCATAAAAATACCTTAGAGAAGGTAATATATAAGAATTGGGAGATATTATAAAAAGAACTTATCCATGGGAAAATATGGATAAGTTCTTTTGTTATTATTTATAATCGTTTTTAGCGTCTGGTTTTTGACCTTTATCTTTATTAATATCTACTGGTAAAGTTCCGTCTAATTGCCAATCGTTCCAACCACCATCATAGAAGTAAGTGTTGGCGCGACCTGTTAGTTGAGTCATAAACCATGGAACTGCGTTTCTCCATCCAGTACCGCAATATAACGCAATTTTATCTGTTTCTTGGATTCCTTGACCTTTCCATAGATTATAGATTTCTTGAGGATTTCTAAGGGTTCCATCTGGATCGTAGTAGTCATTTACATCTGCTTTAGTTTCTCCAGAGAATCCGAAGATGGCGCCTTTAGGTTCACCAGCTTTTTCTATGTAATCATATCCACTAGTTTTACCAGTGTATTCATCCCAAGATCTAATACTTACAAGTTTAAGACCTTCATTTTTAACTTTTTCAGCAACTTCTTTAGCACGAGAGATATCGTATTCTGGGTGAGCAGGAATGTTTACTCCGAAGTTAGTTGCTTCTTTTGGAGTATTTGCTGTAGTTTCAGTTTCAAAGCCAGCCTCTTTCCACGCTTTAAGTCCACCATTCATTACACGAACATCTTTAACTCCAGCCCATTTAAGAGCCCAGTTTACCCTGAATCCTGCAGATGCGTCATCAGAGTAAATGATTATAGTTTTATTACTTGTGATGCCTTGTTTTAATAAGTTTTTCTTGATTTCTTCTGCTGAACGTAAGTTCCATACAGGTCCATCTTCAATCCAGTCTGTGTTAAAGTGATAAGCACCTTTAATGTGTTCTTTGTAATTTTTTGCTTTGTCACCTTCGCCCCATGAAACTTCAAAAATAGCATAATCGTTATTTGTGTATGTTTCAGGTTTTTTACCATCTTTTATGTCTTTAACCCATTGAGGTGAGACTAGATTTTGATATTCTGGATAAGATACTAAATTCGCTTTATTTGCATCGTTATCTGCAAATTGTTTATAATCATCGAATTTATACACTTCATATCCAAGAGAAGCTAGTTTATCTGCAACTTTAGAAGTGTTGTCTTTATTAGTATCATAGACAATTGTTTTTTTCTTTTTATCTAAGCCTTTATCACTAATAAACTTATCTTCTTTATCTTTGTTAACTTTACCGATAAATGATGCACTATATTGAATAGAATTTTTCAAGTGACCACCATTTTTGATGTTGTCAACTTTGAAACCATTATAGGCTTCGTCGTTACGAGTATCTATATATTGGTACTCGCTATTATTGATATTTTTGCTGAAATCCTCTAAAGTAATAGTTTTAATCTCTTTCTTTTGAGTTGAGTTTGTATTTTGATTTTTCGTAGCACAACCAGATACAATTAAACTTGAACTTAGTAAGAGAACTCCCATTTTTTTAAAGTTTATCATATTTATTTATGCGACAACCTGCCGCTTTCCTCCTTTGGTTTTACAATTACATTATAATACTAAAATCCGAAAAACACAATATCTTAAATAACGATAATAATTTATAGGTTATAGTGAGAATTACATCCTTGAATTAGGATGGAATAATTAAAATAGAGTTACAATAAAAAACTAACATTATAAAATGTTGTTTTAATAACTGTTATTTGTACTTTGATTAATGTATTTTTTATAGTCTCAAATATAGAAGATAAAGTATTTTCTTAATATTATTAATATTTTTAATTTTATCTTTAAAGTGTTTGAGTAAATGCTGTCGTTATCGATGGGGGTGACTCAAAAATCGATTTTGTCGAGTCACCCTCGCACAGTTTATTAGATATCTAAAAAGCTTTTCTAAAGCGAAATTAGATATCAATAAACCACTTACGTATAACGTATGCAAGGACACACCAAGAAGTGAGTCATAAGACGAAACTGATTGGATTGTGTCTACTGCTGAGGCTATGAGTTCTCATATGAACTTTGTCAAATTTTAGGACTTTTGGGTCAACCTCTAATTTGAATTCTATATGTTAACATAAAAAAACTTATCCATGAAAAATATGGATAAGTTCTGTTCTATTTTATTTTTTATGACTCTCATTGATTAAGTTTTGTTTTTTCATCGATATAACCGCTGAATAACAGAATACTGCTACGGCTACCCAAATTATTGAGAATGATATTAGTTTCTGAACGCTTAATACTTCTCCGTATACAAAGATTCCTATGAAGAATTGCATTGTAGGTGGTAAGTATTGAAGAATACCTAAAATGTATAAAGGTATTGCTGTAGCTCCTTTAGCAAATAACATTAGAGGAACTGCAGTAATTACACCAGATAATAATAAGTATATTAGTGTATCTGTTCCAAAAGAATAGAATGTAATAGAGTTATTTGACGAAAGATATCCCATATAAATAAGTGCGATAGGAGAAACTATAGCTGTTTCTATAAGTAAGCTAGCTTTTGGACTAAGAACAATTTTTTTCTTACATAAGCTATAAAGACCAAAACTTAGTGCTAGTAATATAGAAATCCAGGGAAGAGATCCAAGTGAAATAAATAGGTATATTAAAGAACCTCCAACGCATAAACACGCTATTGTTTGTGTACGTGTTAACTTTTCTTTTAAAAATACTACCGCTAGTATAATTGTAACAATTGGATTTAAGTAATATCCAAAACTTGCCTCTAGTACATGGTTAGTGTTTACCGCAATTATATATGTAAGCCAGTTTAATGTTATTAAAAATGATGCTAGTACTAATAGTAAAACACTTTTTTTATTTTTCCAGAGAGTTGTTATTTCATTAAAGATTGATTTTTTATTTTTAGCAATTGCGACAACAATAATCATAAAAATAAAAGAACATATAATCCTCATCGCAAGAACTTCATATGCACCTATCTCTTTTAGTAATTTAAAATATATAGGAAATAATCCCCATGAAAAATAACATATAAGAATAGCTATCAAACTCTTCTGCGTATTGTTCATATTATCCCTCCTTAAACGAGATGAATGTATGATTAAGTATAACGAAAATATATGTATATTTCAACGGGAAAATTTTCAAATCAACTCAAAAACACATATTTTTTTATATTGACTATACATTTTCATTATTTTCATAAGCTTTAAATCGGTATTTCCTGATAAAAATTATATCTTAATTTATAAAACTACACTTTAAAAAAAGCAAAAATATTTTTTGCATTTTAGGTAATATAACAGTTATATAACAGTTGCATAGTGGGATTTATAAGATTTAATGTTATTTTGTGTAATATGATATACTAATATATTTTTGTGCAACGCATACACGCTTTAAAATTAAGGTTCCATTTATTAGATAAATAGTATAAAATAAGGGTGTAGAAAATAAAACTGTATGATTAGTGCGGGAGAGGACATTGGACACCGAAGGGACAAATCAACACTTAGCAACTGTTGATGAAATTCTCAGGTAAAAAGACTGCACTAGGACAGAACTCTGAAGCAAGTCAACAGAGAGAAAGCTAGCTTTCTTTTTGTTGTTTTTATTTTAGGAGGGATGCTATGAAATTGATAACAAATAATCCAAGATTTTCAAAAGAAAAATTTAAAGATATAGAAGTTGAATATCATGATATAGATTATCTAGATGTATTAAAAAAAGTTAGGGACTATGTACATGAAAATTGGGAAGTTGTCACACATCCATTGTACGGAAGTGTTAAACCAAATGAAACAATTTACAGATCTGTAGTTATTAAGAAAAGTACGGATTTAGATGTTGCTTCTATAAATTTAATTTCTGAAGCGGTAGGAACTTTCGAAAAATTTAGAAAAAATAAAGAAGTTCCTCAGTGGACAGATAGGGTAAAAGATGACTTTAGTGTTATCGATCACGATTTATTATTAAATGCGATAAAAAGAATTTTATAAAAATAAATAAAGGAGAATAATTATGAGTAGAAATTATGATGTAATTATTATTGGTTCTGGGCCTGCAGGTTTATCAGCAGCGTTATACGCTTCACGTGCTAAATTAAATGTTTTGGTTCTAGAAAAATCAAAAAATGGAGGACAAGCAGCAATCACTCACATGATTGAAAACTATCCTGGTGCGATTGAAGATCCAACTGGACCACGTTTAACAGCGAGAATGGCAGAACAAGCGAAAAGTTTTGGTACTGAGTTCAAACAAGAAGAAGTGCTAAACGTTGAACTTGAAGGGGACGAAAAAGTAGTTACATGTACAAGCGGTGATTACACAGCTAAAGCAGTAGTAATTGCAACTGGAGCATCACCAAGAAAATTAGATATTCCAGGAGTTAGAGAATTAGAAAGTAAAGGTATTTCTTACTGTGCTACTTGTGATGGTGACTTCTTCGATGGACTTGAAGTGTTCGTAGTTGGGGGAGGAAATAGTGCTGTAGAAGAAGCTCTATTCTTAACTAAATTTGCTCGTAAAGTAACAATTATTCATTTTGAAGAAGATATTCACTGTGAACGAATTACAGCAGAAAAAGCAAGAAATCATCCACAAATCGAAATTAGAACTGAAACAGTTGTTCTTGAAGCAATTGGTGATGGAATTTTAGAAGCTATTAAATTGAAAAATGTAGCTACAGGTGAAGAATATGTGGTCGAAGCAGACGAAGAAGATGGAACTATGGGATTATTCTTCTTCATCGGATATGTTCCACAAACTAAACTATTTGAAGGAAAAGTTGAACTTACAGAAGGTGGTTATGTTAAAGCCGGAGAAGACACTAAAACAAGTGTTGAAGGTGTGTACGTAGCTGGTGACTGTCGTCAAAAAGAAATTCGTCAAGTAGTAACAGCTGTATGTGACGGTGCTGTAGCAGCAATCACTGCAGAAAAATACATTGCTGAGAAATTTGAATAAAATTTAAAAAATAAATAAAAGGAGACAAAGACAATGTTAGAACTAAACAAAGAAAACTTTGAGAGTGAAGTATTGGAAGCAGAAGGATACGTGTTAGTAGACTTCTGGAGCCAAGGATGTGAACCATGTAAAGCACTTATGCCAAGTGTACACGAATTAGCAGACAAATACGGAGACAAACTTAAGTTTGCTGCTCTAGATACAACAAAAGCAAGAAGACTTGCAATCAAACAAAAAGTTTTAGGGTTACCAACAATAGCCATATATAAAGACGGAAACAAAGTCGAAGAAGTAACTAAAGACGATGCAACTGTTCCGAATATAGAAGCTATGATTAACAAATATTTATAAAAAAAAAATAAACTCAATAGGGAGGTTTTAGGTATGCGTCTTGAATTAGGAAAGATCCATATTAAAGATATACAATTTGCTGCAGAATCAAAAATCGAGGCAAATGTATTATATGTAAATAAAGAAGAGCTTGTAAAAGCTGTTTTCGAGGATGATGCAATTGAATCTGTTGATTTAGAAATTGCTCGTCCAGGTGAGAGTGTTCGTATTACACCGGTTAAGGATGTAATTGAACCTCGTGTAAAAGTTGAAGGTCGTGGAGGAATATTCCCAGGTATCCTTTCAAAAGTAGATACTGTTGGTGAAGGTCGTACAATTGCTCTTAAAGGTATGGCTGTTGTAACTACTGGTAAAATCGTAGGATTCCAAGAAGGTATTATCGATATGACTGGAGTTGGAGCTGACTATACTCCATTCTCTAAAACAAATAACTTAATCGTTATTGCTGAACCTAAAGAAGGAGTTAAACAACACGAACACGAAAAAGCAGTTCGCTATATCGGATTCAAAGCTGCTCGTTACATTGCAGAATTAGCTCGTTCATTAGAACCAGAAGAAGTAGAAGTATTTGAAACTAAACCTTTATTAGAACAAATTGCTGAATATCCAGATCTACCAAAAGTAGGATATGTATATATGCTTCAAACTCAAGGTTTATTACACGATACTTATGTATATGGTGTTGATGCTAAACAAATAGTACCAACTATTCTATATCCAACAGAAATTATGGATGGTGCTATCGTAAGTGGTAACTGTGTATCAGCATGTGATAAAAACCCAACATATGTACACTTAAACAATGGTGTTATTGAAGATTTATACAGAAAACATGGTAAAGAAATTAACTTCTTAGGTGTAATCATCACTAACGAAAATGTTTACTTAATGGATAAAGAACGTTCATCTAACTGGACTGCAAAACTTTGCCGTTACTTAAACTTAGATGCTGTAATTGTATCTCAAGAAGGATTTGGTAACCCAGACACAGACTTAATCATGAACTGTAAAAAAATTGAAGCTGAAAAAGTTAAAACAGTAATCGTAACTGATGAATATGCAGGTCGTGATGGAGCCAGCCAAAGTTTAGCTGATGCTGACGTAGCTGCAAATGCTGTAGTTACTGGAGGAAATGCTAACCAAGTGGTTGTATTACCAAAATTAGATGAAGTTATCGGACACATTGATGTAGTAAATGTAATCGCTGGTGGTAACCAAGACTCATTAAGAGAAGATGGTACTATCGAAGTAGAAATCCAAGCTATTACGGGTGCTACTAACGAAACAGGTTTTGGTTACTTAAGTGCAAAAACTTTCTAGTAAGCAAAATTAATAAATGTTATAGATTTGAACAAGGAGGAATAAGATAATGGTAAATCTTATTAATAAAAAAGTAGTTATCATTGGTGACCGTGATGGTATCCCAGGATTAGCTATTGAAGAGTGTGTAAAACCAATTGAAGGAGTAGAAGTAGTATTCTCATCTACTGAATGTTTCGTCTGAACAGCTGCAGGGGCTATGGACTTAGAAAACCAAAAACGTGTTAAAGAAGCTGCCGAAAAATACGGTAACGACAACGTTGTAGTTTTACTAGGTGCATCTGAAGCCGAAGCTGCTGGTCTAGCAGCTGAAACAGTAACAGCAGGGGACCCAACATTCGCAGGGCCACTTGCAGGTGTAGCACTAAATCTTGCTGTTTATCACATTGTAGAAGAAGAAATTAAATCTCAAATAGATGAAGCAATCTATGAAGACCAAGTTGGAATGATGGAAATGGTATTAGATATTGATGAAATCGCAAGCGAAATGAAAGATGTTCGTGGTGAGTAATTAAGGATCTAAATAATAGTTATAGGGGGAAATAAAAATGTCTAAAATAAGAGTAGTACATTATATAAACCAATTCTTCGCTGGAGTAGGTGGAGAAGAACAAGCCCACATTGCACCAGAATTAAGAACTGAATTACCACCAATTAGTGTTCAGTTACAAGGGCAATTGGGAGAAGAATTTGAAGTAGTAGCAACTGTAGTATGTGGTGATAGTTACTTCAACGAAAACCTAGAAAAAGTTCAAAAAGAACTTTTAGAAATGATTAAAGGATGCGAACCACAATTATTCGTAGCGGGACCAGCATTCAATGCAGGGCGTTACGGGGTAGCAGCTGGTACAATTACTAAAGCTGTTCAAGACGAATTAGGAATTCCAGCTGTAACAGCAATGTATGTAGAAAACCCAGGAACAGATATGTTCAGAAAAGAAGTTTATATTCTTGAAACATCTGACAGTGCAGCTGGTATGAGAAAAGCTTTACCTAAGTTAGCAAAATTTGCAGCAAAATTAGCTAAAGGTGAAGAAATCCTTTCTCCAAAAGAAGAAGGATACCATGAAAGAGGAGTTCGTGTAAACTTCTTTAGTGAAAAACGTGGATCAGAACGTGCGGTTGAAATGCTTGTTAAGAAAATTAAAGGTGAAGAATTCGAAACAGAATATCCAATGCCTAACTTTGACAGAGTAGAGCCAAATCCAGCTGTTAAAGATTTAAGTAAAGCAAAAGTAGCTTTAGTTACTTCTGGTGGTATCGTTCCAAAAGGAAACCCAGACCACATCGAATCATCTTCAGCATCTAAATATGGTGAATACTCATTAGAAGGATTTACAGATTTAACTGCTGAAACTCACGAAACAGCTCACGGTGGATACGACCCAGTATACGCTAATGAAGATGCTGACCGTGTATTACCTGTAGACGTAATGAGAGATTTCGTTAAAGAAGGTAAAGTTGGAAGCTTACATGAAAAATTCTATACTACAGTAGGTAATGGTACTGCCGTAGCTAGTGCTGTAGGATTTGCTAAAGAATATGCACAAAAATTAGTAGCTGACGGAGTAGATGCTGTAATCTTAACTTCTACTTGAGGAACTTGTACTCGTTGCGGTGCAACGATGGTAAAAGAAATTGAGAGAGCGGGTATACCTGTGGTTCACATGTGTACAGTAGTACCGATTTCTCTAACAGTAGGGGCAAACAGAATTGTGCCTACTATCGCAATCCCTCACCCACTAGGAAATCCAAAACTAGATGCGGATGAAGAGAAAAAATTAAGACGTGGACTTGTAGAAAAAGCATTAAATGCTTTAACTGTAGAAGTTGACGGTCAAACAGTATTCGAGTAAAAAAAGAAAGGGGAGCTGGGGGTATATAATATACCCTCAGCACAATATAGCTATGAATTATCCAGTATTTAAGGGAGCAGGATACATTCTTGTTCACACACCAGATATGATAGTAAGAAATGGATCTACTGCTTCTGTAGAGAGAGTAACAAATCCAGATTCAGAGTTTTTAAAAGAAGTAAATAATCATATTCGTACATATGAAGAAGTGGTTAACTATTTACCTAACCAAGTATACATCGGTAATAAGACTCCTGAAGAACTGAAGGCTTATCCAATGCCTTGGTATGATATTAAAGATGAACAAGGTCAACGACATGGGAAATTTGGACAAATTGTCCCACAAGATGAGTTTATAGCATTGATGAAACTTTGTGATGCTTTTGACTTAGTTAAACTATCAGAAGAGTTTGTAGCCGATGTTCGTCCTAAAATAGAGGAAAACTTCAAAGAGCTAGCTCCTTTATTCGAAAAATTAGAAGGATCTGATTTAAGTGATAATGAAGAAGGATTCGAAGACTTAGTTCATGAAGGTAAAGTAGTTGGTTATGTTAAAAAAGCTCATGATGTTGATGTGAACTTGAATGCTCACGTTATCTTTGAAAACCTTGTTGTAAAAGCATCTGGAGTTGTTTCGGCGTTAGAATTACTTCGTAATTCTGGTGTTAATCCAGCTGATATTGACTATGTTGTAGAATGTTCTGAAGAAGCTTGTGGAGATATTAACCAACGTGGTGGTGGTAACTTCGCTAAAGCAATTGCAGAAGTTGTAGGTCTAGTTAATGCAACTGGATCAGACTTGAGAGGTTTCTGTGCTGCACCAACACACGCATTAATTAGTGCTTCATCTTTAGTAAAAGCTGGAGTATATAAAAATGTTCTAGTGGTTGCTGGTGGAGCAAGTGCTAAATTAGGTATGAATGGTAAAGACCACGTTAAAAAAGGTCTTCCAGTATTAGAAGACGTACTAGGTGGATTTGCTGTATTAATTAGTGAAAATGATGGAGTAAATCCAGTTATTAGAACAGATATGGTCGGAAAACACAATGTAGGAACTGGTTCTTCACCACAAGCTGTTATGGGAGCACTTGTAGCAGATCCGTTAGAAAAAGCTAAATTGAAAATTACAGATGTTGATGTGTTCTCTGTAGAAATGCAAAACCCAGACATCACTAAAGCAGCTGGAGCAGGTAACGTTCCAGAAGCTAACTATAAAATGATTGCGGCATTAGCAGCAATGCGTGGAGATATTGAGAAAAAAGAACTTAAAACATTTATCGAAGCTAAAGGTTTACCTGGTTGGGCTCCAACACAAGGACACATTCCTTCAGGAGTACCTTATGTAGGATTCTTAATTGATGACTTAACTAAAGGGGATAAAAACCGTGCTATGATCGTAGGTAAAGGAAGTCTGTTCTTAGGAAGAATGACAAACTTATTTGATGGAGTATCTATTGTAGTTGAAAGAAACAGCGGTAATGTAGAAGGAGAATCTGCAGGAATTTCTAAAGATGAAATAAGAAAAATTATTGCAGAATCAATGAGAAAAATTTCCCAAGAAATGTTAGAAGAATAGGGGTGATACTATGAGTAAACAAGTTATATCAGAAGTATTGCTAGAAGTAGCTAATGCCATTGAAACTGGTAACTTTGGTAAAAAATTAAAAGTTGGTTTAACAACTTTAGGAAGTGAACATGGCTTTGAGAACTTACTTAAAGGTGCAATATTAGCTAAAAATCCTGTTTTCGACATAGTTTTAATAGGTAAAGGACATGAGGACTTCGAATCTTATGAAGCAAAAGATGAAGATGAAGCTCACAAAATTATGGAAGACCTTTTAGATAAAGGTGAAATTGCTTCTTGTGTAACTATGCATTACAATTTCCCTATTGGTGTATCTACTGTCGGTAGAGTTGTTACACCAGGAAGGGGTAATGAAATGCTTCTTGCTACAACAACAGGTACTTCGGCAACTAATAGAGTAGAAGCGATGGTAAGAAATACACTATACGGTATTGCTACTGCCAAGTCTCTTGGAAAATCTAATCCAACAGTTGGTATCGCTAATGTTGAAGGTGCTAGACAAGTTGAAAAAATATTATTAGATCTTAAAGAAAATGGTTATGAATTTGAATTTGCAACATCTCAAAGAGCAGATGGTGGTTCTGTAATGAGAGGTAATGATTTACTTATGGGAACTCCAGATGTTATGGTTGTTGATTCATTAACTGGTAACTTATTCATGAAAGTATTCTCAGCATTTACTACTGGTGGAGATTATGAAGCTAGTGGATTTGGATATGGACCTGGTGTGGGAGAAGATTATGATAGAAGAATTTTAATTTTATCAAGAGCATCTGGTTCACCTGTTGTAGCTAATGCATTAAAATATGCCTATGAAGTAGCAAAAGGTAAAGTAAATGAAATAGCAAGACAAGAATTTGAAAAAGCTAATAAAGCTAAACTAGATGAATTCATTTCTAAATTGAAAGTTAAAAAAGAAGGCTCAGCTTGTACTGAAGAAGTTAAAATGCCAGAAAAAGAAGTAGTTACTGCACAAATCTCTGGAATTGATATTCTAGACCTTGAAGATGCAACTAAACTACTTTGGAAAAATGGAATATACGCTGAGAGCGGAATGGGATGTACTGGACCGATCGTTTTAGTAAATCCTGATAAGAAAGAATCAGCAGAAGAAATTCTTAAAAATGAAGGGCTTATTTCATAATCTGAACAATAGATAATGGTTTCTATGAGAAGGAAAAGCCACATTATGGTTTAAAAAATTATTATATACCCTCTTATTGGATAATATTTCCAGTAAGAGGGTATTTTTGGAGATTTTTGTGTTTCTTTGTCAAATTCGATTGAATTTTTTAGTATTTGTAGGAAAATAATGTACGTTACTTTGTATTTGATAGAATTAAGAAAATAAGAAAAATTTGAACAAAATAGATTATCACGTTATAATATTAAAGTTGGAAGTCATTAAATAGAGAAGGATTGTTAGAATGTATTGGTGATTCTAATGAAAGGAGAAATTTTTTATTAATGCAAATTTTCAGAAAGAAAACACTAGAGAAAGTACTTGGAGAAAGTGGAAAAAAGACTTTAAGACCAACACTTAAAACTTTGGACTTAATACTCTTAGGAATAGGTTCTGTTATTGGTTCGGGTATACTGGTATTAACGGGAGAAGCTGCATCTAAGTCAGGTCCATCGGTAATTTTCTCATTTTTAATTGCTGGATTAGCTTGTGGACTTACAGCTTTATGTTACGCAGAATTGTCTTCTACAATACCATCAAGTGGAAGTGTCTATACGTATAGTTATATTACATTGGGTGAGGTCGTTGCTCATTGTATGGGTTGGCTTTTAGCTGGAAGTTATATAATTGCAGGAGCTGCAATAGCTAATGGATGGTCAAGTTATTTTAAATCTTTATTAGCAGGTTTTGGAATAATAATCCCTAAGGAGTTTACAACATTACCTAGCGAAGGTGGATATGGGAATATTTTAGCGATGACTGTTGTTTTATTAATAACGATAGTCTTGTTTAAAGGGACGAAGAGTAGTAAGTTTGTTAATAATTTTATGGTTGCTATTAAAATTTTAGTAATATTACTATTTGTTCTTGTTGGTATGTTTTATATAGCACCTACAAACTGGACAGATAATTTCGCACCACAAGGGATTTCTGGAGTAATGATAGGTGCGACAACGGTGTTCTTTGCGTATTTAGGTTTTGATACAATTTCAACTTCAGCAGAAGAAACGATAAATCCACAAAAAGCATTACCTCGAGCAATTATTATTACACTGTTTTTATGTACTGTATTTTATATAGTTGTTTGTTTAGTTATTACTGGAATGGTTCCATTTACTCAGTTAGGAAAAGGTGATGCCTTAGCGTATGTACTAGGTGAAGTAGGTCAAGGGAAATTAGCAGGAGTAGTTTCCTTAGGGGCGGTAATCGGTCTTCTATCTGGACCTTTAGGGACGATGTTTGCTGCGGTTAGAGTTCTATATACAATGAGTAGAGATGGACTATTACCAAGACAATTATCAATATTAAATAGAAGCGGTATACCAGGATCAACAACAATTGGTGTTGGTTTATTAATGACTATCTTAACCGGATTTTTACCACTAGGACAATTAGCTGATTTGGCTAATGTTTCATACATAATAGCATTTGCGTTGGTTAGCTATGCAACATTTATTATTAGAAGGGATTATCCTAACGCAAAACGAGGATTTACTATGCCAGGAATGCCGTATTTACCAATAATATCAATATTATTATTTATAGTGTTATTATATGGTATTCAATTATCAACTTGGAAAATTTTTGGATGCTGGATTTTAGTAGGTTTAGCAATTTACTTTATTTATTCCAAAAATCATAGTAAAGAAAAATAAGAGTATAGTAGTTAAAAGCTTGGATATTAGACTTTATCTAATATCCAAGCTTTTTTATAAGAATTGTGAATCATCTTCTATTATTTCTTTAACCTTTTGCATTTGGTTATCTAGTTTAGCACTTATCTCCGCACAGAGTTGAAGACGGCGCGCTATTTCTTTTTCTTTCTCTTCACTTAAATTTTTTTTGTATCTAAGCTTATGTTCTAAGCTTGCCCAGAAATCCATGGCTATTGTTCTAAATTGAACTTCAACAGCCACATGTTCTACTTTATCTGATAAGAAGATTGGTACCTTAACGATAAGGTGATAACTTCTATAGCCATTTTCTTTGTGATTTGTAATATAGTCTTTCTCAGCTATAACTGTAAGATCATCTTGTTGCTTTAGTGCGTCGACAAGTTTATAAACATCGTTTTTAAATGAGCATATAACACGAACACCCGCAACATCATAGATGTTCTCTTTTATTGTATTTATGTCAAAAGGTAAGTCTAGGCGTTTTAGTTTATTCATTAGACTAATAGGTGTTTTCAGCCTAGTATTGACAGATTCGATAGGATTACTCTCACCATGAAGAGAAAATTCTTTATCGAATACATTTAGTTTTGTTTCAATTTCAAGCATAGCACATTCGTAGTGCATAAATAATTCTACATAAGGTTCTAATTCGTTTATTAATAGCGAACTATCATTTTCCATAGAAAATAATTGATCGGTTAATTTTTCGATTTGTGTTTTTTTCATATAAATTTCTCACTTTATTATTTACTATAATTTTATCATAAATCTCTTTATTAAAATATAGTTTAAGTGATAAATAAATAATTTTTTTAGGTATAAGTGAACTTTTTGAACATCATTTTTAATCGGGATAGTATAAGGAAATTGGAAAACTGTATCATGTAAATAAATAGTAAGAAACTAATACAGTGGTATATGTTAACCTCGACAAAAGTTAATATAATAGGGTTTTTAAAATATTTTGTAAAAAACAGATTATCTAAAAAAATTCACAATTAACACGAGAGGCTATCTTATAAGGATTCTAAATTTCCGGGAAATATCAACTATAGACAGGGAATTTTTTTTGAGATAAGATAGTATTATGATGTTTTTATGAATCTAAAATTATATCGAAATGAGGGATAACATGCAAAATAATAATTTATATTCATATACAAAAGCGAAAGTAGAAAGTTTAACAAAAAATTTATTAGTTATAAAAAGGGATGGACGTGTAGTAAAGTTTGATGCCGAGAAAATCTATAATGCGATAGAAAAAGCTGTACATTCTGTCTTTGGCAAAAACCATAGTGTTAATATTAATGGTATTGTGGATAATGTTATTTTGGAGATTGCTAATAGATTTAAAGGGGATATCAAGATCTATGAACTTCAAAATATCGTGGAGCATACTCTTCTTACTTTAGGAGAAGAGGCGATTTATGAAGAGTATGTAGGCTATAGAAGTATGCGTGATATTGAGCGTGAACGTAGTCTTGACATAAATGTAGCGATAGAAAAATTGGTTAATCGCGATGAGAATGTAGTAAATGAAAATGCTAATAAAGATAGTTTAGTGTTTAATACGCATCGTGATTTAACTAGTGGTATTGTAGCTAGAGCAATCGGACTTAAAATGTTACCAAAACATGTGGCTAATGCGCACCAAAAGGGAGATATTCACTATCATGACTTAGATTACTCACCTTATCAACCTTTAACAAACTGTTGTTTAATTGACTTTAAAGAGATGTTAACAAAAGGCTTTAAAATTGGGAATGCTGATGTAGATAGTCCTAAGAGTATTCAAACTGCTACTGCTCAAATGGCTCAAATTATTGCTAACGTTGCTTCAAGTCAATACGGAGGATGTAGTGCAGATAGAATAGATGAGGTACTTGCACCGTTCGCTCAGCTAAACTATGAGAAAAACTTAAAAATGGCTAAAGAGTGGATTGATGATGAGGAAAAACAAAAGGAATTTGCGGATAAGAAAACTAAAAAAGATATTTTTGATGCAATGCAATCTTTAGAGTATGAAATTAATACTTTATATTCATCTCAAGGACAAACACCATTTACATCTTTAGGTTTTGGGCTTGGCGAAGATTACTTTGAACGAGAAATACAAAAAGCGATTCTTAATGTGAGAATTGAAGGATTAGGAAAAGAGAAAAGAACTGCTATTTTTCCTAAATTGATTTTTGTTATTAAAGATGGATTAAATCTTAAACCAACAGATCCAAACTACGATGTGAAGCAACTTGCATTATCATGTGCGACTCAAAGAATGTACCCAGATGTACTTATGTATGATACGATTACGAAGATTACTGGTAGTTGTAAAACTCCGATGGGATGTAGATCGTTCCTTCCTGCGTGGAGAAATGAACAAGGTGAGTTAGTTGAGAGTGGACGTATGAACCTTGGAGTAGTAACATTGAATCTTCCAAGGATAGCACTTGAATCAAAAGGAGATAAAGAAGAGTTTTGGAACATCTTTAAAGAGAGATTAGAAATTTGTAAAGATGCGCTAGATTACAGAGCGAAACGCTGTGGGGAGGCTAAACCTCAAAATGCACCGATTCTTTATATGCATGGAGCTTTTGGTAAACGACTTAAACCTGAAGATAGGGTAAAACAATTATTTGACAATAAACGTTCTACATTATCGTTAGGATATATAGGTTTATATGAAGTGGCAAGTGTCTTTTATGGGGGAGAATGGGAGAAAAATCCTGAGGCGAAAGAATTCACTTTAGATATTATGCGTTATATGAAGGAATGTGTGGATAAATGGACTGAAGAAGGTGATTACTGGTATAGTATTTACTCAACTCCTAGTGAATCGTTAACTGATAGATTCTGTCGTATGGATACTGAGAAGTTCGGTATTGTAGAAAATATAACGGACAAAGAATACTATACAAACTCATATCATTATGATGTAAGGAAAAATCCAACGCCTTTTGAGAAGCTAGAGTTTGAAAAGGATTATCCATACTATGCTAGCGGTGGATTCATTCATTATTGTGAGTATCCAGTGTTGAAACAAAATCCAAAAGCATTAGAAGCGGTATGGGACTTTGCTTATGACAAGGTAGGATACTTAGGAACAAATACACCTATTGACCGTTGTTATAAATGTGGATATGAAGGTGAATTTGAGCCTACTAAAAAAGGATTTAAATGCCCAGAATGTGGAAATAAAGATCCGAAAAGCTGTGATGTCGTTAAGAGAACATGTGGCTATTTAGGAAATCCTCAAGCACGTCCGATGATTAAAGGACGACACAAAGAAATAGTAGCAAGGGTAAAACATTTAAAATAAAAATAATTTCTAATAGAAGCGACATTCAGTGGTATATTTTTGAATGTTGCTTCTATACTCTTTTAATATGATTAGCATAAAAACTTAATCTATAAAAATAAAATCCTTTAAATCCTTTACATTATCTGATTTTTTTGATAAAATCAATACTGATAAGAATTTAGGAGGAAATTAAACATGGGTAAAATTTTTAAAGGTGCTTTATTAGGAGCAGTGAGTGCGTTAGGAGCTTATTATTATAAAAATCCTAAGGAGTTAGAAAAACATAAAGAATTACTGAAAGAAAATACTAAAAATGGTATTGAAAAACTAACAGCAATTATTAATGAAAAAACTCAAGAATTAGAAGCTAAAACACAAGAAGAGCAAGATATTGCTAAAGAAAAACTTGAAGAATTAACATCTGCTGAAGAGTCTGAAAAAGTAGAAGATAACTTTGTAAAATTAGGAGCAAAAGCTGAAGAAGTTAAGGAAGAAGTTGTTACTGAAGTAACTGAAAAAGTAGAAGATGTGAAAGAAGCTACAGAACCTGTAGTAGAAAAAGTAGAAGAAGTAGCGGCTCCTGTTGTAGAGAAAGCTGAAGAAGTAACTGCGCCAGTAGTTGACGAGGTAAAAGAAACAGTAGTACCTGCTGCAGAACCTACGTTTACAAAAGTAGAAGAAGTTGTAGAAAGTGCAAAAGAAACAGTTGTAGATCACTACGAAGAAAAAGTAGAACCTACATTTGAAGAAATTCATGAAGCGGTAGCTCCAGTAATTGAAAAAGCAGAAGAAGTAAAAGAAGAAGTAGAAGAAGTTGTAGAAGAAAAACCAAAAACAACTCTAGATTCTATCGTATCTTTATTCGCTTCAAAAGAAGGAAAAAAATAATATTGTAAATATTGAATGCGAGGTATGAGGAAAAATTCTCATCCTCGATTTTTTTATAGAAAGAATTTTAATAAAGAATTAGAAGT
>NZ_JAPWCB010000020.1:0-26077 GCF_041433745.1 Gemella sp. 27098_8_149
CGTACACTTACTCAACAGAAGCAAGTGAATTAAATCAAGCTGAAAAAGATGGAAATAAAGGTGGAACTAATGTAGCAGAACCATTCACTACAAAAGTTAATTACACTCGTGTAGCTAAAGTGAACCCAGTAACAGGAGAAATCACATACGGAGAATGGGAAGCTAAAGATAATGACACTACATTAGAAGGAAATGCACTTCCAGCAGTAGCAGGTTATGTAGCGACAGGAGATGTAGATTCATCTAAGAAAGATGTAACATCAGTTAAAGCTGAAGATAAAGATATTACGGAAAAAGTAGTGTACAAAGCACTAGGTAAATACGTACCAGTAGTACCAGAAGGATTTACACCACCAACAATTCAAAATCCACAATATCCAAACTCAGATGATCCATCTAAACCAGGTGATCCAACGACTACAACAACAATTCCATACGTACCAGGAACTACACCGGTAGGACCAGATGGACAACCGTTAACGCCTAAGAACCCTGCTAATAAAGAAGAAGGATACTTACCGCCAGCTCCAACAACACCAACAGGTGATACTACAATCTTGTATGTTAAAGATGGTTCACAAATAGCGGTAACGAAATTCGTAGATACAACTGGTAAAGGACTAGAACCTTCAGTAGTAGATACAGGAGATACAGGTAAAGCGTTCACTAAAGATGCTGATGTAACTGCAGCAATCAACAAGATCTTAGCTCGTGGATATGAAAAAGTAGCCAATGTAAATGCAGGTGAAAAAGACTATCCATCAACAGATGCTGAAAAAGTATTCGACGCAGATGCATCAACAAACCAAGAATATACAGTAACATTCAAACCGATTATTAAAGATATTCCAACAGATCCAACTACACCTGGATATGTAAAACCAGAACCAGGTCAACCAGTAGTTCCAGGTGATAATAACGGACCGAAATGGCCAGAATCAGTTAAAGATCTGAAAACTACTGAGTCTGTAACGCGTACTATCAAGTATGTTTATGACGATGGAACTCCAGTACCAGACGGTAAACTTGGAACAGAAGTAGCAGGTAAGAAAGTTCAAACTCTTGAATTCACAAGAACGGCTAAAGTAAACCTTGTAACAGGTGAAATTGAATATGGAGCATGGACTCCTAAGACAACTGACGGATTTGAAGCTGTAACAACTCCTACAATTGACGGATATACATCAGCGTTAGTAAGTAATCCGACAGTAAGTGACGTACCAGCGAAAACTGTAACGGCTGATGCAGCTGATTATGAAGAAGTTGTAGTTTACAAAACAAAACAAATTACAATTGATCCAAATGATCCAAACTTCGATCCAAACAAACCAGTAGATCCAAGTAATCCTAATGGGCCAAAATACAAAGATCTAAAACTAGCTGAAGAAGTAAAACGTACAATTACGTATACTTATGCAGATGATGTAGCAGATACTACTAAACGTGGAACTGATGCAGAACCTAAACATGAAACTACAGTAAGCTTTACACGTACAGCAACAGTTAATGCTGTAACAAAAGAGATTACTTATAGTGAATGGACAGCTAAAGATAACGATACAACTCTTGAAGGTAAAGCTGTAGTACCAGTTAAAACTGGATATGTAGCTACAGGAGATGTTGAGTCATCTAAGAAAGATGTAACGGGTGTTAATGCAACGGATAAAGATATTGTTGAAAAAGTTATCTATAAAGATTTAGGTAAATTTGTACCAGTTGTTCCAGAAGGATTCACTCCTCCGACAATTGAAAACCCACAATATCCAAATAACCCGGATGATCCAACAAAACCAGGAACACCAACAACGACAATTCCTTATGTACCAGGAACAACACCAGTAGGACCAAATGGAAAACCATTAACTCCGAAAGATCCTAAAGATCCAACTAAAGGATACAATCCACCAACACCAACGAACCCAACTGAAGATACTACAATCGTTTATACGAAAGATGGTTCTCAAGTGGCAGTTACACACTTCATCGAAGTAAACAGTGAAACTGATAAGACTGAAAAAGGTGGAGTAGCTCAATCGATCGTTGATACAGGAGATGCAGGAAAAGCATTCACGAAATCTGCAGATGTAACAGCGACAATAAATGCATTGAAAGCTAAAGGTTATACAGTAGTTGAAAACAACTATCCAGAAAATGGTAAATTTGATGCAGACTCTAAGACTAACCAAGAATACAAAGTTCTTGTAGCGGTTAAACCTGTAACTGTAAATCCAAATGATCCGACTCCAACTCCAGGTAAACCAATTGATCCTAATAATGAAGATGGACCAAAATGGACTCCAGAATTAATCAAAGAGTTAGAAGATGGACGTAAAGAGGAAGTTAAACGTACAATCAACTATATATATGCAGATGGTAAGAAAGCTGCTGATTTAGTAGAAGAAACTAAAGAGTTCAAACGTTCAGCAACAATCAATCCAGTAACTGGTAAGATTACATTCGGAGACTGGTCACCAGCACAAACATTTGAAGCTGTAACTTCACCAGAAATTAAGAACTACACTCCAAATAAAGCGACTGTACCAGCATCAGAAGTAACAGCAACTGCTGAAGATATTAATGAAACAGTAGTTTATACTACAAAACCAGTAACATTAGATCCAACTAAACCAACGGATCCAAATACACCAAATGTTACTCCAAAACCTGATGACAAAGTACCGAACGATCCAAAAGGACGTACTTACAAAGAATTAGGATTAATCGAAGAAGTAACGCACACAGTTCACTACAAACTAGCTGACGGATCAGATGCGGGTATCCCTGATAATGTTCAAACATTAACATTCACTCGTACAGCTGACCTAGATCCAGTAACTGGAGCAATCTCTAACTTTGGAGAATGGAAAGCTAAAGGTGACGATACAACAATCGACGCTGTAACAACTCCAAACAAACCAGGATATGTAGCTTCAGCAGCTAAATCAACAGAGCGTACAAATGTACAAGCTACTGATAAAGATAGTGAAGAAACAATCATCTACCGTAAACTTGGTTCGTATGTACCAGTAATTCCAGAAGGAGTAACGCCTCCACCAGGAACTGATTTAACACCAAAACCATACGAAACTCCAACTAATGAAGATCCTACAAGACCAGGAACACCTACTGAAACTCCAGTAGTGCCATACATCCCTGGAACAACTCCAGTAGGACCAAACGGTAAACCATTAACTCCGAAAGATCCAAACGATCCAACTAAAGGATATGAAGTACCGAAAGTACCAGAAGATCCAACTCAAAACACTACAATTACGTATGTTAAAGATGGTTCTCAAGTAGCTCTAGTTCACTTCATTAAAGCTGATGGAACTGCAGTTCATGTATCAGTTGCGGAAGCAGGAGACACAGGTAAAGCAATCAAGACAACAAACATCGATAACGTTAAAGCTGAGTTAGAAGCTAAAGGTTATGAAGTTGTTGCACCAACAGATGCAGCATACACTACAGAACGTGTAGCATTCTACGCTGACGCAAACCGTACATTCGATGATAAAGACGATAAAGGTGATAGTGGAGTTAGCCAAGTTTACTATGTAATCGTTAAAGAAGGTATTACACCAATCGATCCAGATAAACCACTAGATCCAAATAATCCAAACACAACTCCAAAACCAGGAGATAAAGTACCTGGAGATCCAAAACAACGTACATTTGAACAACTAGGATTACTAGATGAAGTAAATCGTACAATCAACTACAGATACGCTAATACTGATAAAGTAGAAGAAGCTAAACGTGGTCAAGAAGCTGCGGCTACTGTAGAACAAAAACTTCGTTACTCTCGTAAAGGTGATCTAAACAAAGTAACAGGTGAAATCACTTATACTTCTGATTGGACAGCACCACAAACATTAGCTGAAGTAACATCTCCAGTAATCGAAGGATATGTTGCAGACATTAAAGCAGCTGAAAAAGTAGAGAACGTAGCTCACGATGCAGCTGACTCAGTAGTAAACGTAGTTTACTCACCACTTGGAAAATATGTACCAAAAGTACCAGAAGGATTCGAAGTTCCAAAACTTGAGAAACCTCAATATCCAAACGATCCAACAGATCCAACAAAACCAGGAACACCAACAACAGTGATTCCTCACGTTCCAGGAACGACTCCAAAAGATCCAAATGGAAACCCACTGAAGCCAGTAGATCCAAACGATCCAAGTAAAGGATATGTTCCACCAACACCTGAAAACCCAACAGAAGATACGCAAATCACTTATGAAAAAGATACTCAAAAAGCAAAAGTAACTTATGTTGTAGAAGGAACAGGAACAGTACTTCACACAGATAACCTAGAAGGTAAATCTGGAGAACCAATCGAGTACAGTACAGTAGCTAAACTTCTAGAACTTAAAGCTTTAGGATATGACCTAGTAACTGACGGATTCACAACAGCTACAGATAAGAACTACGATAAAGATACAAAAGTAGATCAAAGCTTCGTAGTAACTGTTAAACCTCACGTTGAGCCAATCAAACCAGTAGATCCAGAAAATCCAAATGATCCAAACAGACCAAAACCAGGACAACCAATAGATCCTAACAACCCTGATGGACCAAAATGGACTGAAGATCAAATTAGTAAAATTGATACAACACGTCACGTTAACCGTACAATCACATACGTTGATGAAAAAGGTAACAGAGTAACTTACACAGATAAAGCTGGTAAAGACTCTACAGAATCTATTAAAGATAAAGTTACATTCACTCGTGAAGGTAAGATCAACTCAGTAACAGGTGAAATTACTTACGGTGATTGGACTGCTAAAGATGGAGATACGAAGTTCGATGCTGTAACATCACCAGTAGTTAAAGGATACATCCTGAAAGATGCTAAACAAAAAGAGGTAGCAGCTACAACAGGATTAACTGCAGATTCTAAAGATGAAAACATCGAAGTTGTGTACACTAAACTAGGTTCATGGGTACCAAAAGTACCAGAAGGTGAAACACCAATCGATCCAATTCCATATCCAAACGATCCGAAAGATCCAACTAAACCAGGTAGCGATAGACCAATCGTTCCTTACGTACCAGGAACTACACCAAAAGTACCAAAAGATCCAACAAAACCAGTTGATCCAAATACTAACCCACTAGTTCCATTAACACCGGTAGATCCAAAAGATCCAACTAAAGGATATGAAGTACCACCAGTACCAACTGAGCCAGGTAAAGATATTGAAATCAAATATGAAAAAGATGAGCAAAGAGCAACAGTTAAGTATGTTGTTGAAGGAACTGGAACAGTGCTTCACACGGATAACCTAAAAGGTAAATCTGGAGAGCCAATCGAATACAGTACAGTAGCTAAACTTGCTGAACTTAAAGCTCTAGGATATGATTTAGTAACTGACGGATTCACAACAGCTACAGATAAGAACTTCGATAAAGATTCTAGTAAAGATCAAGAATACACTGTTGTACTAACTCAACACTCTGAGCCACTTAAACCAGTAGATCCAGAAAATCCAAATGATCCAAACAGACCAAAACCAGGACAACCAATCGATCCTAACAACCCTAATGGACCAAAATGGACAGAAGATCTAATTAAACAAATCGATACAACTCGTCACGTTAACCGTACAATCAAGTATGTTAATGAAAAAGGTGAGGAAGTAGCTAAGAAAGTAACAGATAAAGTTACATTCACTCGTGAAGGTAAGATCAACGCTGTAACAGGTGTAATCACTTATGGTGATTGGACAGCTAAAGGTGGAGATACAACATTCGATAAAGTAGAATCACCAGTAGTTAAAGGATACATCCTGAAAGATGCTAAACAAAAAGAAGTAGCAGCTACAAAAGGATTAACTGCAGACTCTAAAGATGAAAATATCGAAGTAGTTTACACTAAACTTGGTTCATGGGTACCGAAAGTACCAGAAGGATCAACTCCAATCAAACCAACTCCATATCCAAACGATCCGAACGATCCAACTAAACCAGGAAATGATAGACCAATCGTACCTTACGTTCCAGGAACAACACCAGTGGTACCAAAAGATCCAACTAAACCAATTAGTCCGGATAACCCACTAGTTCCATTAACACCAGTTGATCCGAACGATCCATCTAAAGGATATGAAGTACCACCAGTACCAACAAATCCAGGTACAGATACACCAATTTACTACGTAACTGATAAGCAAAAAGCTATCACTAACTTCGTAACTGAAACTGGTAAAGTAGTATCTACTCCAGTAGTAGATGAAGGTGATTCAGGAGCTAACTTCACTAAGTCTAAAGTTGACGAAGTAACTAAGACTATTGAAAAACTTGAAAAAGCTGGATACAGAGTAGTTAAGAACGAATTCCCATCTAAAGATACAGACAGAGTATTTGATAAAGATAAATCTGTAGATCAAATCTTCAATGTAACAGTAGCTGAAAGAATTATTCCAGTTACACCAGGTAAACCAGTAGATCCAACTGATCCAAACTTACCGAAGAACCCAGATGGAACTCCAGTAACACCATCTACACCAGAACCAGGTAAACCAGTATTCCCTAACGATCCAAACAGCCCAGTATGGCCAAGTACTGTAAAAGATATGGTAACAGAAAAATCAGCTACACGTACTATCAAGTATGTAGATCGTAACGGAAAAGAAGTAACTGAAACTCGCACAGAAACAATCAAATTCACTCGTGATGCTAAGATTAACTTAGTAACAGGAGAAATCACATATGGAGAATGGACAACAGATCGTAACGACGATATCTTCAATGGATACCCAGTACCAGTTGTTAAAGGATACATCGCTAAAGACGGTGATCTAGAATCATCAACTAAAGATGTTAAAGTAACACCTGATACAATCAAGGATATCAACGAAACAGTTGTTTACGATAAGTTAGGATCATGGGTACCAAACATCCCAGGAACACCAACAAATCCAATTCCATATCCAAACGATCCGAAAGATCCAACAAAACCAGGAAACGATAAACCAATCGTTCCTTACGTGCCTGGACACACTCCAATGGTACCTCAAGATCCAACAAAACCAGTTGGACCAAACAACCCATTAGTACCATTGAAACCAGTTGATCCAAATGATCCAACTAAAGGATATGAAGTACCAAACGTACCGAACGATCCAACTAAGGATACACCGATCAGCTACGTTCCAGTACCACAACCAGCGCCAAAACCAACTCCAACAACGCCGGCAACACCGGAAACTCCTAAAGTTTCAGAAGCACCAGTAGCTCCAAAAGCGCCAACTCAAGTTAAACGCTTAGCAAACACTGGTACAACTGAAACTAACACAGGATTAGCTGGATTAGGAATGGCAATCTTCGGTGGATTACTTGCAGCAGCAAAACGTCGCAAAAACAACGAAGATTAAAAATAAATGGGAGTGACTCAAAAATCGTGATTTTTCGTAGAAATCGATTTTTCAGAGTCACCCCCACACAGTTTATTAGATATCTAAAAAGCTTTTATAAAGCGAATTTAGATATCAATAAACCACTGTGTCTATGAATTCTCATATACACTTTATTAAAATTTAGGCCTTTTGGATCAGGCCAAGAATAAGACCCACTTTCGATACATTTCGAAGGTGGGTTTTGTTGTAGTTATAGTAGTTGAATATATCCTCAGAGGTCAGTAGGTTATTTTGTGGAATTTGGAATATGAATTCATTATTTGAAAGAAAATGAGATTATATATTATTAGAAAAACTACTATTAATGGAGTATAATAAAAATGAAGAAAATTTAGAAAAGGGGTTGTTAATTATGGAAAAAGCACAAGGGGCTAATGCTTGTTTGTTGAGTGATTTATCGATGAATATGAAGGAAGCAGCGGAATTCATAAAGAAATTGCAAGAGTTACCTGAAAAAAATATATGGATGATAGAAGTAGAATATTATTGTAATAACTGCAATAGATATTTTGATGCTGAGAGTCAAGGGTTTGGGTATCCAACGTGTCCGTACTGCGGTTCGGATAATGTTTCAGACTTTTAACAAATCATAGAAATATATGCTCCCAAATAAGGACAGAAGGTAAATTTTTGTACAAATAGTATTTCTAGAGTTGAAAAAGTATAAACCAGAAATGAAGGCAAGTTATAATAAGGTTCGTTGGATGGAATTGTTTGGGAACAAACCATTTACACATAAGCCAGAGAGAATAATAACGAAAGCTGATAAAGTAGTAGACGTAAAAGAGTGGAATAAGGAGGATAAAGCTATGTATGATGAATACACAAGAGCATGGGATGGATGGCTTGCGCATTTAGCGTATGTAGAAGAGAAAGAAGAAGAGGCGTTAGAGAAAGGTAGAGAAGAAGGAATCGCCTTAGGAGAAGTAAGAGCATTGGCTAGATTGGTGAAAAAAGGTATGATGACCAGAGAGTCTGCTTGTGAAGAATTAGGGATATCTGAGAAAGAATTTGAGAAATATTTATAGTTGAAATACTATAATAATTTTTTAGCCAGGCTATAAATTTATTAAAACTTATCTTTAATGATTATCGCTGGAATTAAATTTCAAATGCATATTCCCAAATAAGGACAGAAAGTAAGTTTTACTCTCTGTTCTTTTAAACGTTGTATTAATTAAGATTTGCACTAAATAATAAAAAAATCTAAGCAGCAGAATGCTGCCTAGATTTCATTTCCTATTTTTCTCTATATTCCGAATTTGACAAAGAGCCTTTTTCTCCGTACCCTGGATTTGACAAAGAGCCCTAATTAGCAGCAATCCCAGTTGAATAGTACATCTTCGAAGTCTAGGTTTGCTAATTTTTCTTTATTAATAAAGAAGTTTGCAACACCTGAATCTCCCCACATAATTAGATTATCTTTCGTGTTTGGATCCCATTCACTTTCTACTTGAAGAAGTAATGTGTCGTATGCTTCTTTATTTTCTGGATCACGTGGATCCCACTGAGTGAATGTTGGGTAACCACCTATCGCATGTTTAACTCCTTCAAAAGCTTTAAATAGAGTTTCAAAGACATCTTTGTCAAGGTCTTCGTATAAATCTTCTACTTGTTCCTCTGGGAATAACTCTCGGATAGCGTCTTTTGCGATATCTTCGAATAAGAAGTCCGTAGCTGTAATCGTTGAAGTTCCTCTGTTGAATGTTAATGCAAATGATGCATCTTTTTCATGGAATGGTGAATACTCCTCGTCGTTGTCTTCGCTAGGAAGATGATACTTACTTAGTACATCTCCGTTTGTTATGTTTTCGTCTATATCTTTTATATATTTTACAACATTAGTTCCTTTAGAATCTAATCCGAACAAATCATCGCGTGAAATCCAGAATTGAAGTAATCCTTCTTTAGGATAAATATCATTTTCTGGAAGTTCTGTACAGTTGATCTGAGCTAGTAGTGCAAGTTGGTTTCCTTCTGCATCTACTGGAACCTCAGCGTCTTTTGCGATGTACGGTACTCCTCCGAATTTACTAGTTATAACATTAAGACCTCTATCTCCATTGACAGAGATTCCGATATATTCTTTTGTGTGTTCATTTCTAATTTTTTCTATAACTTTATTAATATCTTCAATTGTAATCATATAACCCTCCGGTATACGTGTTCGTATTTTAATTTTTTGTTTCAATTGGGAGTGACTCAAAAATCGTGATTTCGAAGAAATCGATTTTGTCGAGTCACCCCCGCACAGTTTATTGGATATCTAAAAAGCTTTTCTAAAGCGATTTTAGATATCAATAAACCACTGCGTCTATGAGTTCCTATATACACTTTGTTAAAATTTAGGACTTTTGGATCAGCCTCATATACAATTATTTTCAAGTGTTTTGTGGTGGAATTTTAGAGAATTTGATTAAAAGTGCTTGCTTGATTGTCATTAATCAAATTAGAAAAAATGTCCAGATATTGTACATAATAGTTAAATGTCCAATATCCCACGCTTTCATTCTATCATACGTCTTGAACTTGGTCAATAGAGTAGAAAGCCGTATTTTAAATATTTATATAAAGTATTATTTGATGAAAATATAGGTTATAATTTTCAATGTTCGAGATTTATTTTCAGGTTGTATATCAATTTATAATATTTGTTCAGTAATTTTGTATTTGATGTAGAATGAAAATATCAATACTTCGTTTTTTTATAAAAATTATAGAATATAAAATAGATAATAGTTTGTATTTTTAGTCTAAATTAGTAAAAATAATTGTTTTATTAATGTAAAAAATATAATTTTATAAGTAAAATTAATGGATGAAAATCAGAAAGAATATTAGATAAAAACTTTATAATACCAAAGTTTTTCATGTGTTTAGCTTATGAAAGAAATTTAATCCGATTATATGTATATATTGAGTGTTTTGTAGAGCTATTAGCCCTCGTAATAAGAAAAAAATTTATAATAATTTTAGTTAATTATCAATTGAATATACAGGCTAAAACCTTCTGGAAAAGTTGTTTTTAAGCTGTTTTTCAGTGTTTTTCAAAATAGAGATAAGTTATGGATGTTGAATATATATAACTTTTTAAATAAAAGGAAGTAGATTGAGAGGTTTACTTCTTGGACAAAAAAGATAATATTTGGTATTATTAATAACGAGGTTCAAAACATGGATTTCAAATTAGTAGTATGCGTTTAAGTTAAATATCGTAATCAAAAAATTAAAGATAAAGAGTTAAAAAAGGTTTAGTTTAGAAGGAAATATATCATTGAGAGAAGAGATTTAATTTAACGCTAAAAAGTTATAAATATATCAATAGGAGGAATTTTAATGGTAGGAAAGAACAATAAGTACTTAAAAACCACTAAAGAAGGTACAAAAGTTGAATCTTATTCAATTAAAAAATTCAAAGTCGGTACAGCATCAGTAGTAATCGGTGCTAGTATCTTTTTAGGTGCTGGAGCAGTGTCTCAAGCAGCTGAGGAAGTTTCTAATAACACAACTGCAGACAATACAACAAACGCAGGAGCAAAAGAGGAAGCACCAAAAGCAGAAGCACAACCAGCAAAAGTAGAAAATACAAAAGAAAGTGTTGCAGCAGCGGTAGCTGAAAAAGTTGAAGCACCAAAAGCAGAGGTAACTAAAGAAGAAGCACCTGCAAAAGCTGAAACAAAAGCAGCTGACAAAACAGCTTTAAAATCAACAATAGAAAAATTAGAACAAAAATTATCGTCAGTTAAAAATGCTGATGAAGTTGCAGTAAAAACAGCTCGTGAAGAATTAGTGAAAGCAAAAGAAGTATTCGCAAAAGCTGATGCAACTCAAGACGAAGTTAATACAAAAGTAACAACACTTAATGTGTTAACTACAGTAGTGGCAGAATCAGAAGCAACTGGAACAGCTGCGAAAGACGAAGCTAAAAAAGCTGAAGAAAAAGCAAAATCAGAAGCAAAAGAATCTAAAGAAGTTAAAGAAGCTAAGAAAGAATTAACTCAAGTGACTTCAGAAGCAGAAGTAACAAACGTACTTGCTAACGAAGCAATTCGTGAAAACGAAGTTAAAATCGAAGCTAAACCTGCTGTAGAAAAAGCAGTAGTTAAAAACGCAGAAGTAATTAAAGTAGCGAACAATTTACTTGGAAGCGATGATGTAACAAAAGAACAAATCGCTAAAAGTTTAGAAGAACTAAGCAACTCTATTAAAGCGGTATACGCTGAATTAGAAAACGCTGGTGTTCGTCGTGATGGTAGATACGGAGTAGCTCTTTCAGCTAACGAAGGATACACAGCTGCTTCTACAGAACTAAGAAAAGAAAATGGTGAATTCCTTGGATCTACAGGTAAATCTTACAAAGTATTAGATGGTAACGCTAACTATAAAGTTTATGTTCATGGATATCAATCTGAGAACACTGATGTGCCTGCGGCTAATAGTGGACAAGCCGGGGTTAGTGGACGTACTGATATTCCTTTATCAAAAACAGAAGCTCAAAAACTTGGACGTGAAGCTGCTTTATGGAAAGGTAAAATTCGTGCTACAGGAAAAGCTAATGGGAATACAATTTGGGGATCTGGTGGAGCTTATGAATACATAGCTACAGAAATCTACGGATATACTTATGAACAAGGAAATCACTATGTATATCTTACAGATGTGAAAAAACGTTTTAGTTTATCACCAGAAGCAACAGCTGCAGGATATACAATCACAAACATCGCCTTAAGCAACTTACTTCCGGGATTAGCTTATAATGAAGCTACAGATACTGTAGAAGGATATGTAGCATCTACTCTTCAAAATGGTGTATATGACATGCGTTATATTGTAACTGTAGAGAAAGGTGGAGCTACTCAGCAGGTTACTTTCAGAGATTTAACGGCTGGATGGGTAGGATGGCAAGATTCATCTGCACCACTTATTCAAGGGTCATCTAAGTTAGTTACAATAGGTGACCAAGTTGATCATAATATCAAATATGTTGATAATGATGGAATGAGTCGTGATGAAAGAGCTGATTATGTATACAGAAGTAATGGAGAAAAAGTTGTTGCCGGTTCAAAAACTGCTCCTGGAGGCACGAGCGGAGCAACCTTTACTGCAGTTGATGGATCTAAAATAAATACCGAGAACGGACCACAAACAGTCACAGCGCATACTGCCTTAAACGGTAATTATACAGGAAGTCAAACTTCAATAAATGATGTAGTACCAGGATTAAATTACAATCCAAAAACTGGAGATATTACAGGAACGGCAAGTGAAGCTGGAATTTTCACAGCTGCTGTTTATGCGAAAGACTATAACAATACAACCAATGCAAGAAATATGGATTGGAATATGTATGGTCAAGAAGCACACGAGAATATTACAATCGCAGTAGCACCTAAGATTACTGTTAAAAATGTTGAAGCTTACGCTACAAATGTACCTGTGACAATTTCAAATGGAGCTAATAAAGCGGAAATTACAATGCCAGATGGAACAGTTACAAAACTTATTGTTAAAAATGGCAATTGGACAGTAGCTGCAGGTACTACAAACACAGCTGTACAAGAAGGTACGGTATTAGGAACTGCATCTACAACAGGAGACTCAACTGTTAACTTAACTGTAACTCCAGAATCTACAAAATACGTTGGTGTTGATAGTATTGCAGCCAAAGCAACAACTGATAAAGTAAAAGCAAATATTCAACGTGAATTTGCTATGGTAAATGACGCAGCAGGTAATACATATAAAGCGGTATTTAACAGTGCAACAGGTAAATATTCTTTACCTACAGAAAAAGCTTATGAATTAAAAGACAATGGTAATGGTACATCAACTCTTATTGAACGTCGTGTTTATACAGATGCTCAAGCAAATGGTGATGTTAAATTCGTTGTTTATGAATTTGAACGTACATGGAGTGCAACATCTTCAGCGCCAACATTAGTGGATAAGATTGCAGAAATTCGTAAAAATGGTGAGGTAACAGCAGTAGGTAATGTTACACGTACAGAAACTCTAGTTAAAAAAGATAACACATCTTCAGAGCAAGGAATGGTAGTTACAGTGAGTTACGACTCAGTAACAAACCAATGGACATCTTCTGACGGTTCAAAAGTAACAGCTAAAGAATCAAATGCTGGTTGGGAAGTTGAAACAGCATCAGGATTTAAAGGATATGTTTCATACCGTGAAGCAAGTTCAACTGATGTAGCATCAATTCAAAATGCTAAACCAGCTGGGACATCAACGAGTTACTCAGAAGCAAAAGATGCTTCAGTAGATTTATTAAAATCAGAAAAAGCTAACGTTGATTTCACAGATACTATCGATGATAAATCAGACGCTGCTCAATCAGAAACAATTAAAACAAAATTAACGGTAACAGCTCCAGATGGAAGCCAAAAAGTATTTGATGCAGCGAAAGCTGAAGAAACAGCTTATATTCAAGCTCAACGTACAGCAGCAGCTAAAACTCAAGCAGCAGCAACGGCATTAAAAGAACAACAAGATACACAAAACGAATTAGCTCGTCTTCAAGAACTATTAGACCGACAAACGAGAATAGCAGATGATGCTCAAAAAGCATTAGATGACTTGAAATTACGTACAATTTCGCCAACAGCTCAAGAATTAGCAGAAAGAAAACTTGCTAATGTAAAAGAGTTCAAAGCATCTATTGAGGCGCAATTAGCAACAGCTCAAACAAATCTTTCAACAAAAAATACTGAAGTAGAGACAGCACGTACAGCAGCTTTAGAAGCTGAAAAAGCTGTAGAGACAGCTCGTGAAGCACTAAAAACAGCTGCAGCAGCAAACTTAGCGAACCCAGAAATCGCAGCTTACACATTAGGTCAATATGGAAGTTATAAAGTTACAGTAAGAGCAGTAGACTCAAACGGTGTTGTAACTACTCCAACAGTAGGAGGAACAGATTCAGGTGAAGTAACTGAAGATGCAGTAGCGGAAACAACTTACTACATCGTGGTACCTAAACCAGAAATTTCTTCAGGAGCTCAAGATACTCCACAAAGTGATACTATGGAAAAAGGATTCAAAACTGGTCTTCCTGAAAACTCTACAGTATCAGACTATAAACTAGTAGATCCAACAACAGGAAATAAAGTTTCTTCAGTAACAACTGATGAAGGAACTTACACAGTAGATCCAACAACAGGAAAAGTAAGCTTCACACCAGCTCAAGGATATATCGGAACTGCTAAACCATTAACAGTAGCAGCTAATGTAACTATCCCAGGAGAAGATGGTAACCCTGTAACAGTAGAAGCATCAACTACATATACACCAACAGTATATGGTGTTAAAGGTAATGCTGATACAACTAAAGATATACAAGGGGCAGTCCAAACTTCTAAACCAGGAAGTGAAAGATTCTCTAAACTAAACACTCCAGAGAACACTCCAGATGGTACAAATGTTGATCTGAATACAGCTAAGTACTCATTAGAGGGTGCTGACAATGAAGGAAAAGTTGTTGTTCCAAATGAAGGAACTTACACAATCGATCCATCAACAGGTGTAGTAACATTCACTCCACTTCCAACATTCACAGGAACAGCTCAAGGTGTAGATGTAAAAGTAACAGCTAATGCGACTGATAAAGAAGGAGCTACTGTAGAAGTAACAGCAACTGGAAAATACACTCCAGTAGTTGAACCAGCATCTCCAACTGCAGAAGCGGCAACATCAACAGACGTACAAGGTGCAACTCAAGAGCAACCTGTAACATTCAACGATTCGAAAACAACAATCGATGGTGTTGAGAAAAAAGTACCAATCGATCCAACAACATACACATTATTAGATGAAAATGGACAACCAGCTTCAGAAGTACCAGCTAAAGACGCTACAGGAAAAGTAGTAGGTACTTACACTGTTAAGAATGTAGATGGAAAAGCAGTTGCGGTATTCACGCCAACTGATAAAACATATGTAGGTAAAGTAGAACCAGTAACTGTTCAAGCGAAAGATAAAAATGGAACACCTGTAACAACTACTTATACACCGAATATTACACCTGTAACACCAACAGGAACACCAGCAACTTCAGAAGGAATCCAAGGTTCCCCTCAAGAAGGAACTCCAACATTTACGCAAGGACACCCAGTTGCTCCAATTAAAATCGATGCAACTCAACCTGCTAAATTAGTAGATCCAACAACAGGTAAACCAACAGATGAACCAACAATTCCAGCAAAAGATTCAACAGGAAAACAAGTTGGTACATATACAATTGATCCAACAACAGGAAAAGTAACATTCACACCGAATAAAGACTTCGTAGGTACTCCAGTACCGGCAACAGTAGAAGTTAAAGATGCGAATGGAACACCAGCAACAGCGACTTACACTCCAACTGTTAAACCAGTTACTCCAATTGGTAAAGTTGCATTCACAGAAGATATTCAAGGTGCAACTCAAAGCGGAAAACCAGCCTTTGAAGGTGGTAAAACAACAGTAAACGGTAAAGAAGAAACTGTACCGATGGATGACACTGTACCAGCAACATTCGAAGATGGTTCAACTACAAAAGTAGTACCAAATGAAGGTACTTACACAGTAGCTCCAGACGGAACAGTAACATTCGTACCAGAAAAAACATTCACAGGGAAAGGTACAACTTTAACAGTAATCCGTAAAGACAAAAACGGAACACCAGCTCGTGGAGAATATACAGCGGTAGTTCACCCAGTAACACCTACAGGATGGGATGTAATTTCTGCAGATATCCAAGGTCAAGAACAACATGGAAAACCTAAGTTCAAAGGTGGAACAGTAGAAATCGGTGGAGAAGAAAAAACTGTAGAAATCGATGAAAATGTAGCACCAGTAATACTTGATCCAGCGACAAAACAACCAGTAGCGGTAGGAACTCCAATTACTGTTAAAGGAGAAGGGGAATATACTCTTCAACCAGACGGAACAGTGAAATTCGTTCCTGAGAAAACGTTCGTTGGTGAAGCTAAAGGGGTAATCGTTCAACGTGTTGATAAACTTGGACAACCAGCTATTGGTAAATACCGTCCAATCGTTATCGGGGCTAAACCAAAAGCACAACCAGCTACTTCACAAGATGTTCAAGGTCAAGTTCAAAAAGGAACATTAACATTCATCGATAGTGTGGTAGATAGAACGACTGTACCTGATATCGATCACCCAGATGTAAAAGTAGCAGTTCAAAAAACTGTACCTATTGATCCAGCAACATACACATTATTAGATGAAAATGGACAAGCAGCTACAAAAGTTCCTGCGAAAGATCCAAAAGGAAATGTAATCGGGGAATACACTCTTGAAGTAGTAGACGGTAAAGCTGTCGGAGTATTAACTCCAAATGCAACTTACTACGGAGAAGTACAACCAGTACGTGTTCAAGCTGCAGATAAAAATGGTATTACAGTAGAAACTACTTACACACCATACATCACACCGGTAACACCAACAGCGACTCCAGCAACTTCAGAAGGAATCCAAGGTAAATCACAAGAAGGTACACCTACATTCAAAGAAGGTGACAAAAAAGTACCTATTAACACTGAAAAAGCACCAAAACTAGTAGATCCAACAACAGGTAAACCAACAGAAGAAAAATCTGTAAAAGTACCAGGAGAAGGAACTTACGAAATTGATGAAAATGGAAAAGTAACATTCACACCAGAACCAAACTTCACTGGTGAAGCTAAAGGAATTGAAGTTCAACGTGAAGATAAAAACGGAACACCAGTAAATGGTAAATATACTCCATTCGTTAAACCAGTAACACCAAAAGGTGAAGATAAAGGTACTGAAGATGTTCAAGGAGCAACACAAAAAGCAACTCCAACATTCACAGGCGGTAAAACTACTGTTAACGGTAAAGAAGAAACAGTAGAAATTAACTACGATAAACCAGCTAAATTAGTAGATCCAACAACTGGAAAACCAACAGACGAAACAACTGTAAAAGTACCAGGAGAAGGAACATACACAATCGATCCGAAAACTGGAGAAGTATCATTCACACCAGAACCACAATTTAAAGGTAAAACTTCAGGAATTAAAGTTCAACGTGAAGATAAGAACGGAACACCAGCAACAGCTACTTATACACCAACTGTAGTTCCAGTAACACCAACAGGTGAAGAAAAAACTACTGAAGGTATCCAAGGAGCAACACAAAAAGCAACTCCAAACTTCACACCAGGTAAAACAACTGTTAATGGAGTAGAAAAAACAGTAGAAATCGATACTGAAAAACCAGCGAAATTCGTGGATCCAGAAACTGGAAAACCAACGGATAAAACTACTATTAAAGTACCGAACGAAGGAACATACACAATCGATCCGAAATCTGGAGAAGTAACATTCACACCAGAACCAAACTTCACAGGACGCGGAACAGGTGTAACAGTTCAACGTGTTGACAAAAATGGAACACCAGCAGAATCAACATACACACCAACAGTAGTAGGGGTAACACCAAAAGGTAAAGAAGCTAAATCTAAAGATCTACAAGGTGAAACTCAAACAGGAAAACCAACATTCAAAGGTGGAAAAACAACTGTAAATGGTAAAGAAGAAACAGTAGAAATCGATAACGATAAACCAGCAACATTCGAAGATGGTTCAACTACAAAAGTAGTACCAAACGAAGGAACTTACACTGTAGCACCAGATGGAACAGTAACATTCGTACCAGAACCAAAATTCACAGGTGTAGCAACAGGTGTAACTGTAAAACGTGTTGACAAAAATGGAACACCGGTAACAGCGAAATACACACCAACAGTAATTCCAGTATCACCATCTGGAGAAGATGTAACATCAGTTGGTCCTAAAAACACACCACAAGAAGGAACACCAGTCTTCAAAGGTGGATCAGAAACTGTTAACGGTAAAAACAAAACAGTAGAAATCGATAAAGATGTACCAGCGACATTCGAAGACGGTTCAACTACAAAAGTAGTACCAGGAGAAGGTACTTACATTGTTGATAAAGATGGAAAAGTAACATTCACTCCAGAAAAAGACTTCGTAGGTGTAACAAAAGGTGTAACTGTTAAACGTGTTGATAAAAATGGAACACCAGTAACAGCGAAATACACACCAACAGTTCTAGGAGCAACATCAACTAAAGATGTAGTATCTGAAGGGCCAAAAGGTAAACCTCAATCAAATACTCCAGTATTTGAAGGAGACATCGACAAAGAAGTACCACCAACATTCGAAGACGGAAAAACTACAAAAGTAGTACCAGGTCAAGGAACTTACACTATTGATCCAAACGGAAAAGTAACATTCACTCCAGAACCAGAATTCGTAGGAACAGCATCTGGCGTAACAGTTGTTAGAAAAGATAAAAACGGTAAAACAATTTTTGCATCTTACACACCAACAGTTCGTCCAGACACTATCTTCAGAGATAAAGAAGGAAAAGAAATTCCAGGATACCCAACTGAAGATGGAACAACTCCTAAGAAAGATATCCCAGGATATAGATTCGTAGAAACTGTAACTGACAACGATGGAAATACAAAACACGTCTACGAAAAAGTTAAAACATTCTTCAAAGATAAAGAAGGAAAAGAAATTCCAAATTATCCATCAGAAGAAGGGGAAACACCGAAGAAAGATATCCCAGGATACAGATTCGTAGAAACTAAGAAACTTCCAAATGGAGATATAGAACACGTCTATGAAAAAGTTAAAACAAGCTATGTAGATAGCAAAGGAAAAGAAATTCCAAACTATCCAACAGAAGAAGGGGAAAAACCTAAGAAAGATATCCCAGGATATAGATTCGTGAAAACTGAAAAACTTCTAAATGGAGATGTTAAACACGTATACGAAAAAGTAACAACTCCAGTAGTCGAAAAAACTACATCATGGGTAGACGAAAATGGAAATCCATTAAAACCAGTAGAAAAAGGAACAAAAGTTCCAGGAGAAATCTCAGGATATGAATTCGTAAGAACTGTAACTGACAAAGATGGAAATGTACGTCACATCTTCAAACCAGTTACTCGTATCCCAGAAGAAAACAGAACTACAACATGGACTGATGAAAATGGAAACCCATTAAAACCAGTTGAAAAAGGAACTGTAGATGCTGGTAAGATCCCAGGATACGAGTTCGTAAGAACAGTTGTCGATGAAAATGGAAATGTACGTCACATCTTCAGAAAAGCTACAAACTCTAAACTAGGACAACGCCTAGCCAACACAGGTACAACTGAAACTAATACTGGCTTAGCAGGATTAGGAATGGCGATCCTAGGTGGATTACTAGCGGCAAGACGTCGTAAAAACGATAAAAACTAATTTGAAATCTAAATAACAAGATAACTAAACAAAACTCTTAAAAATAAAGACGCTCTCGATAATTTTCGAGGGTGTCTTTTTTAGGTTTGAATTACGAATTTGAAAGAGAAGATTTTCGAGATATGTTAACTCTCATTTTATAAAATTTAGGATACCATTATAAAAAAAATTATATAATCTTCTTCTAATAAATAATAAAATGTTTCAAAAGGGGGAGGAAGTTAACTATTCGTGAAGGAATAAAGTATATACAAATCTTTAGAATCAATAGAGAGATATTATATATTGATAATAGATAATTAATTTTAATAAATTAAGAAAACGCTTAACATAAATGTAAGTGGTTCCTTGGACAAAAAACGCTAGATATGATAAAGTTAAGTTGGAATTGTGTATAATTTTGAAGTATTATATTTGTAAAATTACTCTAAATTATTAGCCAATATTATAAAAATAGGAGAGAAAAATTATTATCGAAAATTTTGTAGGAAAGGAGTTTTGTGTTTTTATTATATATATAGTGCATATTTAAAATGGTAGTAATATAAGTTTTGTTAGGGATAAAAGAAGGAGAAGAATTTAATGGGAAAAAATAATAAGTATGTAAAAAGTATAAAAGAAGGTACTAAGGTAGAAACATATTCTATTAAGAAATTTAAAGTTGGTACAGCATCAGTAGTTATTGGTGCGAGTATCTTTTTAGGTGCTGGAGCAGTAGCACAAGCATCTGAAGAAGTTTCTAACAACACAACTGCGGACAATACGACAAACGCAGGTGAGAAAGCAGAAGCTGCACCAAAAGCTGTGTCACAACCAGCAAAAGTAGAAAATACTAAAGAAAGTGTGGCGGCAGCAGTAGCAGCAAAAGTGGGAGCGGAAGCACCTAAAGCAGAAGTAAAACAAGAAGTACCTGCAGAAACGAAATTAGATAAATCTGGGTTAGAAAATTACATTAATGAAATTTCAGCTAACCTAGAAGCTGGAAAATACGCTAACAAAACAGATGCTTCTGTAGCGGTATTAAAAGCAGAATTAGAAAGCGCAAGAGCTACTCTAGTATCAGCCAAAACACAAGATGAATTAAATGCAGCGTATAATAAACTTGTAACGACTGTAAACTCAAAACTAGTTAATAAACCTGTGGAGAAAAAAGAAGCACCAGCAGTAGACACAACGCAATCACAACCTACAGTTGGTAAAAAAGCAGAAAATACAGAGAAAAAATCTGATTCTAACTCAATTGAAAACACGGGATCTAAAGACTCACGTAATGGACAAGCATTAGATAAAAATAATGCATTTAGAGCAGAGACAACTGCAACTCATGGAAACTTTAATTACTCTATGGAGTATTCTAATGGAAAAGAAATTTACCTTTATAATGAAGAAGATGCAGATGTCAATATTACAGTTAGCTCAACAGCTGGAAATATTACTAAAGCAACAGTTAAAGCTGGAAGTGGTCAGTTTGTACTAAAATCGAAAAGTGATCAAGCGATAGCTTATGCAAAAAAACAAAGCTCATTTAATCCTCCGGAAGAAGAAGTTGAAATAGATGGTTATGGTTGGAGTTATCATCAAACACTAACTGAAACTCAAGGTCCAGTAACAATTAAAATCACAGGTAAGCCAAATGATACTTTTAAGGGACTTAAATCTTACACAAAAACGGAAGATCAACGAGCAGTATTAGGGGCAAGATATCTACAACTTGAAGATTCTACTGGTGCTAGACTGGCTGGAGGTAACAATGCATCAGCTCCTGGTTATTTCAACTTAGTTGTTAAATCTCAAACATATAAATATGATATTAAAGATTTAACTGATTCTACACGCATTACTGTTAATGATATTGATAATGTTACAGATGCAGAGTTAACAACGATTAAATCAAGATTACAATTAGAACATTCTAAAACAAGTAATGATGCACGATTTGTAGGCGGGACAGCAGTTGCTAATCCTACTTCAGTTATTGACACTGTTGCAGTATCAGCAACTGAACCTAACAAACTTGTTGTGACTTATAAAGATGGCTCTACAGATACAATTGAAAAGAATAAAGTATTGAATGTAAAACCAAAAGGGATTATTCCGTTCTCTAACCCTACTGCAAAAGAAATTTATGTCTACAAAGGTGAAGAAACAAATCTTGAGTTTGGTGTAACAGATGATAGTGGAAAAGTTAAAGACCTTCGTATAGTACAGGCGAAAGGTGATATAAAGAAAACTGGTGCTGCACAAGGGATAGTTAAAAATGAATATGGTTTAACTATGACATCGCAGACAGATACAAATGGTATTAACGCAACTATAGCTAATCCAGCCATTACAAGAATTACAGGAACAGTCTCAGTTCCTAAACAGCCAAACTTCACAGGTAACTTAATGACGAGATACTTAGTAGCAGAAGATTTAGATGGTGCAGTATTTTCTCCACCACTAGAGAATGCTGATTTAAATCAAGAAGGAGCTTTCAGACTAGTAGTTCGTGAACAAACACAAAAATATGATGTTCAAGGACAAACTGATCCAGCTAATAAAATCGTTGTTGATGATATAGATAATTTATCTGATGCTGACTTTGAGAAAATTAAAAATAATATTAAAATTCAATATAATACTGCAGATGATGCAAGATTAGCTGACAAGAATGGTACATTAGTCGAAAATGCTTCAAACTATATTAAATCTATTACTAAAGATGGTGATAAGATTGTAGTTACTTATAAAGATGGTTCTACAGATAAAATTACTTTGAATGAAGTATTAAAAATTAATAAACAACCAGCAATTGATGCAGTTAACAAAGCTGCGGAAGATAAAATTGCTAAAATCAACAAAACTCCAAATGCTACTGACGAAGAAAAAGCAGCAGCAATCGCAAAAGTAAATGCAGATAAAGAAAAAGCTGTAGCAGCAATTAACGATGCAAATGTAACGACAAAAGCAGCGTTAGATCAAGCTAAAGAATCTGGTACAACTGCAATCGCAGCTGATAACCCAGTAGTAACGAAAAAAGATTCAGCTAAAGCGGACGTTGAAGCAGAACGTAAAGCAAAAGCAGACGCTATTACTGCTGACAAAAATTTAAGTCAAGTAGAAAAAGATGCAGCGATTGCTAAAATTAATAAAGCAGCCGAAGATGCAACAAAAGCAATCGATGCAGCGACGACAGATGCAGCCGTAGATACAGCGAAAAATACTGGAACTACAGAATTCGGTAAAGTTAATCCAATCGCAAAAGAAAATGCAAAAGCAGCTATTACGAATGCATTAACAGCTAAAAATAAAGAAATCGATGACCGTACTGATTTAACTCAAGCTGAGAAAGATGCGGCAAAAGAAGAAGCTAAGAAACTAGCAGATGCAGAACTTGCAAAAGTTGAGGCTCAACCTGATAACGCAGAAACAGCAGATGCAGCGGCAGCAGCGCAAAAAATTGTTAACGATGCAGAAGACAAAGGTGTTGCAGATGTAACATCGGTATATCCAATCGCTAAAGAACAAGCTAAACAAGTTATAGCTGAAGAATTAACTAAAAAAGAAGCGGAAATCGACGCACGTACAGATCTAACACAAGAAGAGAAAGATGCAGCGAAGAAAGAAGCACAAGCTAAAGCAAAAGTAGCAACTGATAATATTAATGCTCAACCAGCAATTGCTGATTCTGAGGATAAAGCAACAGCAGCGCAACAAGCGGTAGACACAGCTAAAAACACTGGGGTATCAGAAGTTAAAGCGGTAAACCCAGAAGCTGCGAAAAAATCAGCTGCTAAAAAAGCAATCGATGATGCATTAAAAGCAAAAGAAGACGCAATTGATGCTCGTACAGATTTAACAGATGCAGAGAAAAAAGCAGCTAAAGACGCAGCAAAAGCCGAGGCTGATAAAGCAAAAGAAGCAGTAAATAATGCAACTTCAAATGCAGACGTAGAAACAGCAAAAGGAACTGGAACTACAGCAGTCAATAATGTAACTCCAGTAGCAAAAGAAGCAGCTAAACAAGCAATTTCGAAAGCGTTAGAAGATAAGAATAGTGAAATCGATAAACGTACAGATTTAACAGATGAAGAAAAAACTGAAGCCAAAGCAGAAGCTAAAAAATTAGCGGATGCACAATTAGCAGAAATCGCTAAGCAACCTGATGCAGCAGCTACACCAGAAGCAGCTAAAACAGCACAAGATGCGGTGGACGCAGCTAAGAAAACAGGTGTAGACGAAGTTACAGCAGTAAATCCAACAGCAGAAATTAAACCAGCTGCAAAGAAAGCAATCGAAGATAAATTAGCAAAACAATTAGAAGAAATTGCTAATACTCCAGATGCAACTGATGAAGAAAAAGCAGAAGCAGCTAAGAAAGCAAAAGAAGCAGCTGAAAAAGCAAAAGAAGCGGTTGATAAAGCGACAACAGATGAGGTAGTTAAAACTGAAAAAGGTGCAGCAGTAGGTAAGGATGGTGCCAAAGGTACAATCGATGAACTTCCTGTTGTAGAAGATAAACCAAATGCTCGTAAAGCAATTGAAGATGAAGCTAAAGCTAAGAAAGAAGCAATCGATGCACGTAAAGATTTATCTCCTAAAGCTAAAGAAGCATTAAAAGCTAAAGTAGATAAAGTTGCGGATAAAGCAAAAGCAGCAATCGATGCAGTAACAAGTGTAGAAGATGTTAATACGATAGAAGAAGCAGATAAAGCCGCTATTAAAGCAATTGGAGATATCAATAGACCAATCGATAAAGTTCTAGTAAAAGATCCAGCGAACTTAACAGATGAAGAGAAAGCTAAAATCTTAGAAGAAGTTAAGAAGGTTAATCCAACAGCTAAAGATGTTAAATACAATAAAGATGGAAAAATCGAAGTAACAGCAGAAAATGGTGATAAAGGAACGATCAATCCAGCTAAATTAGTTAAAACTGAAGCAGATTTAGATAACGGTAAAGGTGGAAACGACATTAATAAACCACTTGACAAAGTTATCGTAAAAGATCCAGCTAACTTAACAGATGAAGAGAAAGCTAAGATTGTTGCTAAAGTTGAGGAGGTAAATCCAGATGCCATAGTAACAATAGATGAAAATGGAACTGTTTCTGTTTCTACTCCAGATGGTAAAACTGCGGCAATTCCAGCATCAGATTTAGTAAGAACTAAAGAAGATACAGAAAAATCTGGAGCAGGTAACTCTAATATTGTAAAACCAGCAGATAAAGTAGTTGGTGAAGCAAATGATCCAGATGATCAAGCTAAAGTAGAAGCGATATTAAGAGAATTAAACCCAGAGACTAAATCTGTTAAATTCGATGAAAATGGTAATGCGACAGTTACACTAAAAGATGGAACAACAGCTACAATTCCTTCGGAAGATTTATTCAGATCAGAAGTAGACGCAGCGAAACCAAATGCAGGAAACGACATCGTTAAACCAGCGGACAAAACACTAGTAAAAGATCCAAGCGCACTAACAGATGAAGAAAAAGCGGCAATCGCAGCGAAAGTAAAAGAAGTAAATCCAGAAGCAACAGTAGTAATTGATGACAAAGGAAATGCAACGGTAACAACTAAAGACGGAAAAACAGCAGTAATTCTAGGAAAAGATTTAGTTAAAACAGAAGCAGACGCAGCGAAACCAAATGCAGGAAACGACATCGTTAAACCAGCGGACAAAACAGTGGTAGCAGATCCAGCTAAACTAACTGACGCTGAGAAGAAAGCAATCGAAGATAAAGTTAAAGCAGTGAACCCAGGTGTAACTGTAGTAGTAGACGACAAAGGAAACGCAACAGTAACAACACCAGAAGGAAAAACAGCAGTAATTCCAGGAAAAGATTTAGTTAAGACAGAAGCAGACGCAGCGAAACCAAACGCAGGAAACGACATCGTTAAACCAGCGGATAAAACACTAGTAAAAGATCCGAGCGCATTAACTGACGAAGAAAAAGCAGCAATCGCAGCGAAAGTAAAAGAAGTAAATCCAGGATCAACTGTAGTAGTTGATGATAAAGGAAACGCAACAGTAACAACACCAGAAGGAAAAACAGCAGTGATTCCAGGAAAAGACTTAGTTAAAACAGAAGCAGATGCAGCGAAACCAAACGCGGGAAATGACATCGTTAAACCAGCGGACAAAACATTAGTAAAAGATCCAGCTAAATTAACAGATGAAGAAAAAGCAGCAATCGCAGCGAAAGTAAAAGAAGTAAATCCAGAAGCAGCAGTAGTAATTGATGATAAAGGAAATGCGACAGTAACAACTAAAGACGGAAAAACAGCAGTAATTTCAGGAAAAGACTTAGTTAAAACAGAAGCAGACGCAGCGAAACCAAATGCAGGAAACGACGT
>NZ_JAPWCB010000021.1:0-25111 GCF_041433745.1 Gemella sp. 27098_8_149
TAAAAGCACTGGTAATTTTACTAGTGCTTTTTTCTATTTTTTAAATAAACTAAATTAATTATTTTTAGTTTTTAATTGCATAATCTGAAGTTCATTAGGTAATCCTATAGATGAAAATAATTTATTAGTATAACTATGATTTTTAATTTTACCTCTAAGGTTATTCATTCTTTTTCTTATAGTGTTATTAATTTTTGCATATTGGTTATAATTGATAAAAAATTTAAGATAAAGTATAGAATTATAAATACTTTGTCTATTATCGCTATTAAGGATATTTAACGGTGTATGTATATCAGCATAAAAAGGTAAATCATTCTTTAGAGTAGTTTCTAACATTTTATTATTATGTGCTGTTATATTTCTTAATTCAGTAAGATTTTCTAATCCTTTTTGTATAACGTTAAAGTGTATATCTTTAATTGAAGTGGTACTTAAATTATCTTTAACAAACTTCGCCAGTTCTTTTGCAACATCATTTTTTATTTTATCAGGCAATAAATTATAAAAGTATGTTACTTCACCTAATGTAAGATAATCAACCAAAACCCAAAACGGTACAACTGAATGAACCTTATAATAATGTTTAATTGAATTATTATTTCTTTTCTTCTCTTTGTAATAATTTAAAGTATTGGCAAAGTTAGAAATTTGTCTACTTACTTTTATAATATCCTTACTACCGTATGTTTTTATATCTAAATATGAATATAAATCATTTTTAAAATGTTTACAGTAACAATAAGCTAAAATTGACTTAAAGTGTCTTTCAGCTTCAATTATTCCTTCAAAGATAACAGTTTTTACTACTTTATCAAAGTGATGTATTTCAAGAATATCTTCAAAATACACATCATCATAATATTTACTAGTATCAGAATTTATAAAGAATTTACTATAAGCATTTACAACATTGTAATAATTATACTCCAGTAAATACTGTTTAGCTTCTTTCTTATCGTTAAATTTTAGGTTTCTATCCTCTAAAATTTTAAGTTGTTGATCTAAAGTTTTAAAAGGTTTCATATCTATCCTCCTTTAATTAAAACAAAAACACCGCATATATCTTAAAATATACACGGTGTATTGCACACATAGAACCCCTTTTCATATTAAAAGTAGGCTACCTATATGCTTATCTCTTATGTATATTTTAGTATTTTTTAAAATAATTGTCAATTATTTACTATCAATTTTTTTTAACTTTTTTTAACATTTTTTAACTTTTTTCCACGTTTTTGATTGTTTTTTTCCAATTTTGTGGTTTATTTACGATTTTATATAGTTTATTAAGTTGTTAAATATCCTTATTAAACAACTGTACCGCTTCTTGAGTGGTAGTTAACTGTTAGTTGATAACCAGTAAGCAAAGTGGAAAAAACAGTGTAATTTTCCATTTTGAATTGAATATCTTCACTCATATTGGAAAAAATGGCTTATTTTTCCATTTTGAACTGTTAGCTGTTAGCTGATGGTTGAATTATTATTCTTTTAAAATGAAACCAATTAAAGAACTAAAGAAACCTTTTTTCTTTACCTTGTTTTCATTCTCTAATAGCAAGTTATCCTCTTTATGTTGTCTATATAACTCTATTTCTCTATCTAATTCTTTACCTGTATTTTTTATTTTACCTTGTTCTTTATTCCTCTTATAAATTCTATTTATAATACTATCAACCCCATAAGAGTTTTTTAAGGCAAAAGCAGTAATAAGGCTTTCTATTTCTTCATCAGTGAAATAGTGTAATGTATATAGGTTTGTTAACTCTAGATAGTATGCAGTTAAATTATTTTTTAAATCGAAGTTAGCTTCTAATAGAATTTTCATTTTATTAGTATAAAAATCTATTCTTTTCACATGTTCTTTAAATCTCTTTAGTGTATCGGTTGAGTAATCTAATGTATAACTAGAAAGATATTCAAAACAAGCTTTTAATAGATAATATAAAGCTTTATCTTTAGCGTTATATTTTATTAGTATTTCTGCCAGTTGACTATATAGAAATGAGTGGTTAGAATATTCGTGTATTTCTTTTTCAAAAGTACATTTACTTTCAATAAATTTTATAACTAAATCTACCTTATTTAGTTCTTTATTCGATAAGTAACAGTTATATACATCACATGGATAACCTATATTATAATCATGTAACAAATATACAAAATCAGTACTATTTACTATTTCAGAACCTTTAGCAGTGATAACACGTTCTTTTTTTATGTATTCTTGGTAATTACTTAAAGAAGCGGTATTTATTATACGTTCTATTAATTCTGCTTTTTTTCCAACAGTTTTTAAATCTTCCAATTGAAGTATATTTTTTAGTTCGTCTACCTTTAATTTATTTAACGAAGTGAAGCAATCTTCTCTATACTCAATATATCCACCCTCTAAAAGTCTTTGTAATGATTTTTCATTATCGTTATAGTATTTTTCTTTCCAAAAGTTTTGGTTAAGTTCAGAAGCACGGCTATTTTTATTAATATAATGTAAAATAAGAACATCAGTTCCGATTATATCTTTCACAGTAGTTAGTTCCTTTCTTTTGTTTTAAGAAATATCTTATTTAAGTAATAAGGGAAACTTCTAACTATTAATTGTTAGCTTCAGTTATTTCTATTACTTTGTCTATAATTGCAGTAGTTAAGTTATTTATTACCGCTTCTTTATAAGGTATTTCAAATACACCATTTTTTTCTAACACCTTTTCAATAGTATTCTGTATTTCTTGATACATTTTATCATCGCTGTAAGTTAATCTTAATCGATATTTTATAGTATCTATTAAGTTAGTGAAAAAAGGGAGAATTTGGTATTTATTGCTAATATTATCACCTTTTAAAATACTTAATAACGCCTTATAATAATCAAAGTCTTTTGGTAATTCAGTAAAGTTATATGGTATATTTTCATCTAATAATACATTTTGATATATACCTAATTTGCTTGTATCATCTTTACTAATATCATAAATAGCATGTTTCAATGCAGTTTCATCATCTAAAATATTTAAAACTAATTGCTTATATTTATCTAATAAAAATAAATTTGATTGTACATAGTCATCTAGTGCATAATCTAGTATTTTGTCAAAATCATTTTCAAGTAAGTTAATGATGTCAGATATATCATTAATTGTTTTTGATTTACTTTTAAGATATTTTTTAGTAATCACTAGAAAATCAAAACAAAGAAAGTCAGTCGCAATATTAGAATTATTTAATATAAAGTTTTCTAAATTGTTTTCTAAGAATTCATCAATAGAACCATATAACAACTCATTAACAGTAATATTTCCTTTTTTAGCGATTATTTCTAATCGAGAGCGGTTAGGTACATTTTTTCCTTTTTCCCATTCCGAAATACTACTTTTACTAGCATTTATAACCTTACCAAATTCATCTAAAGTTAAATTCATACTATTTCTTATTTTGAAAATACGATGACCTAATTTTATTTTATCTATATTGAATTTCATTTTTTTAACCTCTGATATAATTATACAGTAAATTATACACTATAATTAAAAGAAATTAAATAATAAAGTTCGATTTTTTCGAAAAAAATTTAATTTAGTACTTGACTAGTACAAAAAATAAGTATAAAATATAGTTGTTCGATAAATTCGAAATTAATAAGAAAGGAGGTAGCAAAATGAAACCTATAAAAATAAGTAAAGTGCGTTCTTACAGGTATGCATTAGGTAAAACACAAAAAGAAATGAGTGAGTTACTTAATATCCATAATGTTGTATATGGACGTAAAGAAAGGATGTTAGTACCATTTACTGACAAAGAAAAGGTAATATTATTAAATTATTTTAGGGAATATTTTCCGGATGAAACAATTGATAGTTTATTTTTTTAATTCCTATGTTCGATATATTCGATATAAAAAAACCTTTCAAGTACCAAGCTACCAACTAGACTACTTAAAAGGTTTCAAAGGAAGTATTTAACAAAAATACTTTCTTACATTATATCATAAGAAAGGACTTAACAAAATGGAGAACAAAGAACTTTACATTAATACTTTTTGTTGTGCAGTGGTATTTATACCATTCATAACAGCATTTATTTATATACTAGCTATGCTAATGGACAGCATTTATTAAAGGAGCGTGATTATATGTTTAGTACAGAATTTGAACAAGAAGTAATTAAGGCGGTTCGTGAGATAGTAAAGGACATTTTACAGGACGAAATAAAGCAAGATAAACGCTATAACCAAACGGAACTATGTGAAAACTTAGGTATAGGATTAGAAACCTTATCAGACCTAAATAGACGCGGTTTAAGACCAACTAAAGTTGGCAGACAGTACATCTATCTTGAAAGTGAAGTAAACAAGTTTTTAAGAGAAAATACAATCTAAAATATAGATATCTAGCACGTATCAAAGAAGTTAATAAAGGCGGTTACTATACCGCTTCTTAAAATAAAGATTAGGAGATAATAACAATGGAAAAAAAAGACCAAATTAAAAAACTAGAAGAGATTGAAAGCAAAGTAAGAAGTGTAGTTATAAACCTTAGTGTATTAAAGAATTATGCTGAACAAGTACCTAATGATGTTGAGTTATTAGACCAGTTTAAAGAAGACTTTGTAACGTCTATTAGTGACATGATACCAGTACTTGAAGAAGTATTCTTTGAAGATGTAGACGATTTAATTCGTAGTTTAGAACAAAATGAGGTGATGTAATTTGATCTATAGACAAATTGGTTTGCATACCAGTAAGTTAAAATTGATTAAACATAGTTTTAAAACCCCTTTAGAAGCCTTAACAAATACACCGTTTGATGTTGTAAGTGAAAATGAAGACTTAGAAAAGTATAAATCAGATAAATCTTTACAGTTTTTAAGTGGAGATATTACACCTAATGAAGACGGTAGCTATACAAGGAATGATAGCAACGTAAACTCAAGAGATTTAATAGTAATCGATATAGAGAAAACAGGCTTAAACTCTCAAGAGGTACAAAATATCATTCAAGAGAAATTAGCTAGCTATAAATACTATTTATACTCAACTATCTCACATGAGCCAAATAACCCACGTTTAAGGCTTGTATTAGAAGCTAGTAGGGAAATACTGGAAGATGAATACAAACCAACTATACAGCATGTTATGGCTCTAGTAGGTGTAAATTATGATACTAAAAGTTATGTATGGTCTCAACCTCAAGGGTTACCTATTGAAGTTGAAGGGAAAGAAACAGTAAGTATTAAACAGTTGGAGGGTGAAGCATATCCAGTACAAGAAGCGGTTAAAGAAGAAAAGAAAGTTATTGCCACGTATTCTAATGAACCTATAAAGCAAATACTACATGATGAGGCAATTTCTATAATGAAAAAGTATATAGAGAACGAACCAGACAAGTTACAAGAAAGAAATGAGTATTACTTATCTTGTTTAACTGTAATAGCTAAAAGCGTGGTTACTGGTGAAATAGAATACAGTACAGCTATTGAATGTATGGAGTTGTTAGCGTTAGGGAATGAAGAGTGGAAAGAAAACAACGTTAAAGAACTTAACGGAGAAATAAAGCGAGCCAACGGCAGTATAGAGTATTTTAAGAATGATTATACTTTTAAAAGTAAGTTTGAAAAAACTCAACAAGGCATACAGGTAACTAATGCAGTTACTCAAGAAAAAATGAAAATTTCAACCAATGAAAATGGAAAGGTTATTCAGACCCTAGTGAACCTTGAAAAGATTATCTTATCAATTGTACCAGTTTCATATAATGAACTAACACATGCGATAGAGATAGTAAATAAACAAGGTGAAACAACAAACTATGAAGAACGCGAAAGGAACTTAATAAGAATGGATATAGAAAAAAGATTTAAAATTAAAGCTAAAAACGGTGATATAGATACAGCAGTTACTTGTGCTAGTGATAAGTTTAGATATCACCCTATAAAAAGTAAAATACTTTCTGAAGAGTGGGACGGAATACCTAGAGCAGAAAGCTTTTTTATAGATGTATTAGGAGTTGAAGACAATGTTTATAATCGTGAATGTACTAGAAAATGGCTATTAGCTGGCATATATAGATTATTTGAGCCTGGAACTAAATTCGATGAAATGTTAATAATACACGGAGACCAGGGTTTAAGTAAAAGTACAACATTTAAAAAGTTAGCATTGAATTTTTACGTATCAGAAACAGAAAGATTATCACTAGAAACACTTATAAAAATAGAGTTAGCTTGGATTGTTGATTTTACAGAATTAGCTACAATGAAAAAAACTGATATTGATACCTTTAAAGCGTGGTTAAGTGAAACAAGTGATACTTATAGAGGTAAATACGATAAAAAAGCTAGAGTTCATGAACGACATTTTATTATTTGCGGAACTACTAATGATAAAGAAATTTTAACTGATAGGACTGGAAACCGTAGATATTGGTTGATGTATGGAGATGAAGAAAATAGAAAGATGAATATTTTTGACATTGAGGAAGACTATATATTGCAATTATGGAGCGAAGTTTATCAATGGTATCAAAACAGAGAAACATTATTAATATCAAATCAAGCAAAGTTACACATGAGAAAATTAACAAGTGAAGCTTTAGAATATAACCCACTAGAAGAGCGTATAAACAGCATTTTAGAAATGCTTGTACCTAAAAACTGGATAGAGTATTTTAAAAACGGTACTAATAGGTTTAAATTTTATAAATATGTAAATGAATTTGTTAATTTTGGCACTATTGATGAAAGTATTCCACGAGAAACCCAAATACAAGACATTACTTCATATGAGTTAGGGTATTTAATTGGAGAGGGAGAAGAATTTAAAATGAATTTAGGAGGTTCAAAACTTGCTAAAGATATAAACAAAGTAATGAACAATTTACCAAATTGGGAAAAGTCAAATAAGATTGATAGAAACGGTAAAAAAGTGAATGGCTTTAAAAGAAAAAATAAGGATCTAAAAGTTTAAGTATAGATTAGGTGTAGTTGAGTATGGAATTTTTAAAAAATCTATACCACATGAAAAACCTTGATACATCTATATTTTATTAATATTCGGTATAGAAGTATAGTTATTATTAATAAAAAATATAATAAATATAATGAGTATAATAAATATATATTACAGCTACCATATATAAGTTATATATATTATTTTGTTAAAATAAACCGTACATCTATACCAACTCTTTAAAACGTTGATTTAACAATGTTTTAAAAGTGATAGAAAGGATTTTAAAACTATACTTTGTTCCATGCCAAATTAAATAAGGAGAAAAGAAGATGTATAAAATTACTAGAATTGTGCCTTTTAAGTGCCATTATGAAACTTTACAAATAAAAGTTGCGGACGTTGTAGAAAATTTACAAGACGATGAAATATTAATTAGCATTAATTATTGTGAAATTGAATATCCACATGATTATGTGAAAGCCTTTCTACATATAGGTAAGGTTATCTAAATGCAGTTAACAGCTTCAGAAAGTAACCGATTAGACTGGTACATAGATGATGAAAACAGACCAGTAGAAGCTATTAAGTTGATAGATAAATACTTATCAAGTTTGACCGCTTCTGATAGTGATGAATTGATAAGTATTTATTTCAAATTTGAAAAAGAGATTAAAAGCCAAAGGCAAAGGCAACGTATAGAAAAGCATAAAGCTAACATATATAAATTACTTGTAGAAAATGGAGTTTTAGGAAAGAAACAGGATGAAACAGAAGTGAAAATATACAAGTTAGAGCTATATAAACGACTTACAGAAGATGTAGGTTTGATAAACGTAAAAATTGAAGTGCTTAAAGAAAAGTTAAAGTATAAGAATAGTATTAAGGCCGTTGACTATTCAAAAGAGAGAGTACACGGTATTAACGCTAGTATCGATTTTAGCCTTAATACAATATGTGAAATAGAAGAGTTGGAGAGAAGAAGAAAAAGACTACTTATTAAAATTGAAAAAGTGAAACAGAACATACTAACAGCTATTGATAATATGCAGTGTACAGATGAGCCTACGAAAGATATATTTAGAAGAAGATACATACATCTTGAGAGTTGGGAAGAAATATCTAATAAATTAAATCAACCTGTTAACAGTATATTAATTTTTCACAATAGCTATTTATACTTTATTGAACTATAATACCGCTTCTGTATAGTTATAAAATTTAAACAATTTAGAAAGGATAAAATACATATGGATGAAATGGAAAAAATGCTTAAAGAAATAAATGTAGAAGAAACTCTAAAGGAGATTGATGAGAACATTGACTTTGAAGAACTTGATAAAGAGTGGGCTCGTAACCTTGATGAACTTGACAATTTATGGAGTGATAATATTAGAGAACTCAGTAAATGATGAATTATAAAAGGTGACAAAGGTGACATATTAAAAAAAGGTATTTTTGAGAACCTAAAAAGGAGAGGACATCTATTAATAGGTGTCTTTTTATTTATCCTTAGAAGCGGTTGAACTCCGAGCGAACTCCGAGAAAATTAAAATTATTCGGCAGTTTCGGCACCCCTAAAAAGTATTAAGTATTTAGTTGAACAAAGAACGAACAAAGAGAAAATTAAAAGTATCCGGCTATTTTAGACGCCCTAAAAAGAAACCAAACATTTCTAACCCCCTAAAAAAAGTATCCCGAGATTTCCGAGCCCCTAAAAAGAGTATCCGGACATTTCGGACTCCCTAAAAAAGAGAGTATAGGGACGTTTATTTACCTTGTAAGAAGTCAAGGGTGTAATTATAAGGGAAAGTATAAACAGAACGCTTAGAACGTAAAATACAGCGTGTATATTTGCCGATAAAATGTTATAATTAGTTGAGAGAGGTAAAAACCAATGTGTAAAAAGAAATTAGGAGAAAAAGAATTTAATAGGTTTAGTTACTTGCGACACATACCAAATTATTATAAAACTGATGAAGAATTTAAAGAATATTGTAGTTTTACAGCAAGATTAGGACTACCTAAACCTAATAGAAAATCAAAAGTAAGACCACTACACGAAAAATAGTACTCTTACATGCTTAACCACTAAAAAAGACGGTTAAAAAACCGTCCGATCAAAATTATTTAAACTGGTTAGTGCAAAAAATACACATACCTTATACAATGAATTTATTAATTTAATTTGAAATTAATTCCTTTGATATGTGCTAGATGTTGACAATGTTTTGACAATGTTATTTAAAATATTATAGAGGGATACAGGGAGAAAGATTTTATAAAACCTTAATTTAACAAGTGTTATCCTGTACTGGTGTATGGCAAAGTATTCAAAGGAAAACAGAGAAACTAAATAATAAAGTTAGAGAAGCCTTAAAGTATCAACGTTTAAGGCTTTTTGTTTTGCCTTTTGACTGTCTTTTGACTGTCTTTTTTATTATGTGAAAACGAATTTGAATGTCATACTAATAAAAAAACCGCCAGCAAATTAATACTGACGGTGAGAGCATTGAGCTCTAGTTATGATTTGCGATAGATACAATTAAGTACCTATGTTAGTAATTATATTTTATAATAAATTAGAGTAGAAGTCAAATTTTAGTTTTTAAAAAATAAGTTTTTAATACCATCTTCTATGATTTTTAGTGTATCATCTGTAACTCTTATTTTTGTTAGAGGATCTAAATTGTCTTTACGCTTAAAAATTTTATTTTTGTCTATGGTAGTAATAGCGTCTATTTTTATATATGTTTCTTTATCGAAATCTTTTATGTATTTTTTTACTCTATCTTTTGCATTTTCAACTATATTTCTTTCTAATAGGACTTTTTGATAAAAAATTTTTAATTGACGTAAATCTTCAGTAAATGGTTCTCCGTTTTTTTCCCTTTCTTCTAATTTATTTAAATCTGATTCAATTTTTTTCATATTGTTATCGTTTAATTTTATTTGTTCTTCAAGATAATCTAATGTCAGTGAAGCTAATCCCCTAGAAATACCTGCAGTTAATTTTATATTTTGTTTGCCTTCTTTAGAAGTTAAGGGAACAACAGTAATTGTATTATCTCTCTTACTATCATTTTTGTTTAGTGTTATTGCATAATGGTATGATGAAAATTCAGAACCATAATTTATACCGAAATCAACATATACTAAAGTACCTTGTGGGAAAACCGAGTTTCGTCTTCTTTCTCCTAGTACATCCCTTTCAAGTTGTGTAGTGTAATTTTCCATACTGGATCCTAATCTTTTAGTTTTAAAGTGATTTGGATTTTTATTTGTTATACTTTTTAGTTTATCTGTTGCCACTTCTAGTTGTTCGATATTTCTTCTTTCTAATTGTTCTTTATCCATAATAATTCCCCTTTATATAGTGATAAATAGAGTAAACATAATTTTAATAGCTTAGATGATTTATAATTTTGTTAGTATACTCTATATTTTTTTGTTTAATAGTATTTCCTAATAATTTTATGAACAGTTTTTTACTAGGTTGACTCAATTATATTATAGTCTATAAAAGGTATAAAATAAATTATAAACTTATATGAGTAACTGAAATTATACAATTTGTTAATTGACTTACTATATATTGAGTGATAGTATGTATGCGAAAAGAAAAAATAATTAATGTTGATTTTTATATCGATTAAGGGGATGTATTTTATGAGTGATATGAAAATTAATAAAATGAATAAACAAAGAGAAGTGTCTATATTAATGCAAAATACATTATCAATATTATTAAACATAAGTATCGGCATAAGCGAGAGAAGGAGACTCCGGTGACTAAGTTAATTTAATTTTAAAAGAAATTATATAAAAAGAATTATTTTATTAACACAAAATACGGAGGTAAAAAAAATGAATAAAGAGAAAATAGTTGAAGAAATGGAATGTATCCAACAAAAATTGATAAGTTTACAACTTACAATGGAATTATTAGCAATGCACACAGATGTAATTAATGTATTAACTTTAGATGAACTAAGAAGTCTAGATATTCCAACAGACATATTAATTAAATACTGGGACAAAGCAAGAGATGGTCATAATTTGTATATGATGACTGACGCTATTGCTAAACAAACATCAGACGATTTATCGAAGATATGTTATGAGGGATTTGATGAATTGAAAACTATGATAAATAATATTGCATAGTCTATAGAAAGAACAAATAATATTTTTTAACTTAATTATTCACAAAATTTATCACAAAAGGTTTGATATAAATAATATTTTATTATACATCAAACCTTTTTGTTTTATTGTATTATTTAGTTACAGGAACTTCGAAAGTAGCACTTTCCATTTTTTTACCATCATTATCGAATTGATTAAAAGAAATTTTAATTTTGTCGCTTTCTACGCTTAAACCATATCCCATAGTAGATTCTGAAATTGCACCAACTGGAGTAGGTTCTGGATATTTTTGGGAACTAATAGGATAAATTCTAGCCTCCCTTTCGGCTCTATCAACAACTGTTCTAGGAGCTAAAAATAGGTCTTGATATTCACTTTTAAAACCCAAGTTCTCATACGTATATTTTATGATAACTACTTGTGCTATGTTTTCTTTGATGTGTTTATTTCTATCTTGAGTAGTTTTAACCTCAGTTATTTTCAGCTTCCATTGACCATCTACAATCCATTCTTCATTAAGTCCGTATACTTTATCTGTAGAGTTTTGATTTTTTGTGGTTGTAGCACTTTTTTCTGTTGTAGGTCTATCTGCTATTTTAGCTTTATTCTCCGCTGCAGATCTACTTTGTCTAACTAGTTCACCTTTTATTAAAGAGCAGCCACTTAGAACTACTGAAGCGGATAGTAGACTTATAAATAGTAATTTAGTTTTCATATTTTTCTTCTCCTAATTTGTAAACGTGTAATTCTTACCGAATAAATTATATCTCTAAAAAAAATTATAAATTATAAGGTATTTTTAGTCAATATACAGTGATTGCGTTGTATTTTGATTTCTAAAATTAGAATAAATTTTAGAAACACCTTTACAAATGGAAGGAAAACTATTATACTATATATTATCCAATGAAAACAATGTTATTTTTTTCTACAGATATTTCTTGTTTTTCAAAAGAATTCTTTAGTAAAGCTAACAAAATTAAAAATTTCAAAAAAAATAAAAAAAGTTTAAAAAAGTTGTTGACAAATAATAATATCTATTATATAATTAATACATAAGTTAATAACAAATGTTTATGCGGGTGTAGTTTAGTGGTAAAACCTCAGTCTTCCAAACTGATGTTGTGAGTTCGATTCTCATCACCCGCTCCATTTTTTTATTTAGAGATTTTTCCACAGTAGCTCAGTTGGTAGTAGCATCTGACTGTTAATCAGAGGGTCGCAGGTTCGAGTCCTGCCTGTGGAGTAAAGTACGGCTGTGTATGCAGCCGTATATTTTTTTGTTTAAAATCTCGCTAAATATTATTATCATAGGAAAAATTATGTTATAATAGTTCATGGTATATGAACTTTTATCAAGTTGAATTTTATATAGTTTAAAAGTTGAAGTTTAAGAAAAAAAGAGAATTTTATAGGAGATTTTTATGTTTTTAGATGAGGTAAAAATATTCGTCCGATCAGGTGATGGTGGGAATGGATTAGTAGCATTTAGAAGAGAGAAGTATGTTCCAAAAGGTGGACCAGCTGGAGGAGACGGTGGACGTGGTGCCAATGTCGTATTCATAGTTGATGAAGGATTAAGAACTTTCATGGATTACCGTTATCAGAAGAAATTCGTAGCACCTAATGGTGAAAACGGGATGAGTAAAGGTATGCACGGTAGAAAGTCTAAAGATTTATACTTAAAAGTACCACCAGGAACAGTAATTCGTGATACTGATACTGGAGAAGTATTAGCAGACTTAGTAGAACATGAGCAAGAAGTAGTAGTAGCTCGTGGAGGACGTGGAGGACGTGGAAACTGTCGTTTCGCAACACCTTCAAATCCAGCGCCAGAAATTGCTGAAAATGGTGAACCAGGAGAAGAAAGAAATCTTACATTAGAATTAAAACTTATGGCTGATGTAGGTCTTGTTGGATTCCCATCTGTAGGGAAATCAACGTTATTATCAATAACATCAAAAGCAAAACCAAAAATTGCTGATTATCACTTTACAACATTAGCGCCAAATCTTGGAGTAGTAGAAACAAAAGACCACAGAAGTTTTGTTATGGCTGACCTTCCAGGATTAATCGAAGGGGCTAGCCAAGGTGTAGGTCTTGGACATCAGTTCTTACGTCACATTGAAAGAACAAAAGTTATTGTACACGTGGTTGATATGTCAGCAACTGATGGTCGTGATCCATATGAAGATTATAAAATTATTAATCAAGAGTTAGCAGAATACAACATGAGACTTTTAGAAAGACCTCAAGTAGTAGTAGCTAATAAGATGGATATTCCAGTGGCTAGTGATAATCTTAAAGAGTTTAAAAAACACTTAGAAAACGATGGTGAAGAAGTTGATATAGTTGAAATTTCTGCATTCACACGTAGTAATATCGATAACTTACTTTATAAAATAAGTGACATACTAGATAACACAGATCCAAATATGTTATATGAACTTGATACTGAAGAAGAAAGTATGGAAAACAGAGTTCTTTATAAACATAAACCTAAGGATGAAACATTCAAGATTACTCGTGATGATACAGGAGCTTATGTAGTAAGTGGACCTGGTATCGAACGTGCATTCTTAATGACTGATTTCAACCGTGATGCTTCTGTTAGACGTTTTGCTCAACAAATGCGTTCTATGGGTGTAGATGATGCTTTACGTGAAAGAGGATGTAAAAACGGTGATACTGTTAAGATCCTTAAAGGTGAGTTTGAATTCGTAGAGTAGGAGATAGCCACTGTGGATAAAGAAAAAGTTTATTACATAATTAGAGAAGATGTATTGCCAGAAGCTGTAAAGAAGACATTAGCTATGAAAAAAGCTTTAGAAGAAGATTCTAAATTATCAATCTTAGAAGCTTCTAAAAGGTTTGATTTAAGTAGAAGTGCATTTTATAAATATAAGGATACAATTTTTCCGATTCAAGATGTGAAAAGACAATCAATTCTATCATTATCTATCGATGTTGATGATATTCCAGGAATATTAGGTAAAATTTTAGCGGTTGTTAATGAAGAAAAGTGTAGTGTACTTACTATTCACCAAACGGTGCCGATTAATGCAAAAGCTACGATAATTATTTCTTTAGAGCTAAGCTCAGGTGATATAAATATTGAAAAATTAAATAAACGAATTAAAGATCTTGAGTTTGTTAATTCAATTAAAGTAATTGGTTTAAGCATGTAAAGATAGTTTAATAAATATTAAATGTAGGAGAACAGAGTAGGGAAGTCAGTTTCCTATAGCTGTTCTCCTTTTTATTTTAGAAAGGTGAATTATGCAAAAAAATGATATATTCGAAGGGAAGGTTATAGATTATACACATGATGGTCTTGGTGTAGTTAAAATTGATAATTTTCCAATTTTTATTGAAGATGTTATAGAAGGTGAAGTAATCGAGTTTAAGATAATTAAATTAAAGAAAAATCTTGGTTACGGAAAAGTTCTTAATATTATTGAAAGTTCTAAAAATAGAGTAGATGGAATTCCGAAGACTTCAGGAGCAAATTTAGTTCATATGAACTATGAAGAACAGTTGAAGTTTAAGAAGAAAAAAGTTCAAAATGTTATGGATAAAGCTCTTGGAAAAGATTCTATTGAAGTATTAGATACGCTAGGAATGGAAGACGGATATCATTACCGTAATAAGTCTGTGATTCCAGTACAAAAAGTTAATGGTGAAGTTAAGATGGGGTATTATAAACCTCGAAGCCATGATGTTGTTAATATAGAGAAATGTTTTATTCAATATGATGAACACAATGTATTAATGAACAAGTTACGTAGTCTAATTTCAGAACTTAACTTATCTATCTATGATGAAAATAACCACTCAGGTGCTATTAGACATATTATGTTCAGAACAAATACCTTAAAAAGTGAAATCATGGTAGGTATTGTAGCGAAAGAGAAGTTTAATAAACTAGATGAATTCGTTAAAAAAATATCTAAATTAGATGATAGAATTGTTAGCATTATGCTAAATATTAACGATAAGAAGACAAATGTAATCTTTGGTGATAAAACTGAAAATCTATTTGGTAAGGATTATATAACTGACACGTTAGACGGAATAAAATTTAAGATTTCACTTCGTTCATTCTATCAAGTAAATCCAGTTCAGACAGAAGTATTATATAGTAAAGCATTGGAATTTGCAGAATTAAAAGAAACGGATACGATAATTGATGCTTACTGTGGTATTGGAACAATCAGTCTATTCGCAGCGAAGAAAGTTAAGAAAGTATATGGTATTGAAATAGTAGAAGCGGCTGTTTTAGATGCTCGCGAAAATGCGAAAAATAATAATATAACTAATGCAGAGTTTTTACTAGGTAAGAGTGAAGATGTAATTAAAAAATTAATCTCACAAGATGTAAAATTAGATGCGGTTATTGTGGATCCACCACGTAAAGGATGTGAGGAAAGTTTCCTACGTGATCTTGCAGCTATGAATATAGAAAAAATAGTCTATGTTAGTTGTAATCCAGCAACATTAGCTAGAGATATGGAAATTATGAGAGGTCTAGGTTATAAACTAGGTTCAGTGCAACCTGTAGATATGTTCCCAGGGACGTACCATGTTGAGGCGGTAAGTTTGCTAGTCAAGGAGTAAAACGACGAAGATTAGCATTTACTTCCGCCCATGCGATAGCTGTCCGTGATTGACAAGTGCTAGCACGCAGACAGAACGGAGATAGCGAACCGCTGAGTGTGTCGCTCTGCTCGTAAAAGCTTAGAAACCTTTGAACGAAAGGGATAATGAAAGCCTTGATTGCAAGGCTTTTTGCTTTATGGTGGGTAAGTATCAGAGTGAGAAAATTTTTGGAATGAGTAGAAGTGATAGCTAGAAATTATCAGTTTCTATTTCCATTTACCCTGTGGGTACGTGTTTGTTTCCATTGACAAGGAGTTTGTGGGAATAGAAATGTACCCACCTTGTTTGAATCAAGTGAAGTGTAGTTGAAGGAAATCTGTTGAAAGCAATACTTCATTTTACCGAATAAGTAATAATTTAGGCAACTTCAAATCGATTAAAAAAAACTATTTTAAAGGTTAAGAGTAGACAAAAATTGTCCACTCTTTTTTGCAAACTCAATTTATCAATAAATGAAATGAGGGAATGTAAAATGAAATATTTTGAGGTTGAGTTAGAAAATCCTGATGAATTTTTAAAACTACAAACAGAAGATTTTGTGAAAGCTAATCGCTTGCTACTAAGGAAGATAATCCAGAGCGTTACAGTCTATGAAGAAAACTTCGTCATATCCTTTAAATCTGGCATCGAATTGGAAGTATGAGTCTCATTCCATAACTTTTATATTGAACATATCATCTTGTTGTGTTATACTATAAATTGATATAAACAAAGATGTAGGAGGAACCGAAACTATGACAGCCTCAATGCGTTTAAGATAAGCTGGCAATAAAAAAAGCAGAATCTATACCCGATGATAGGCTTTTTTGTTGTGCTTATTTATACGATATTGAGCATTCATTAGTTACGGTGAGGATATTGGTTATTTAACTATACCTTTATTTAACTATGTCTTTAATATGAATGTTTCCAAATTGTATGTATGCAGACCAAAAGCCACATTGTGGGGTTTGGCCTGCATTTTTTATTGCCTAGAATGCTATTCAAAATAGAAATTCAAGCAAAATAATATGCAGGAGATAATATAAATGGAAAAATACAACAATTGGAAACGAAAATTTTATGCAATATGGGCAGGGCAAGCAGTATCATTAATCACTAGTGCCATCCTGCAAATGGCGATTATTTTTTACCTTACAGAAAAAACAGGATCTGCGATGGTCTTGTCTATGGCTTCATTAGTAGGTTTTTTACCCTATGCGATTTTGGGACCTGCCATTGGTGTGCTAGTGGATCGTCATGATAGGAAGAAGATAATGATTGGTGCCGATTTAATTATCGCAGCAGCTGGTGCAGTGCTTGCTATTGTTGCATTCTGTATGGAGCTACCTGTCTGGATGATTATGATAGTATTGTTTATCCGTAGCATTGGAACAGCTTTTCATACCCCAGCACTCAATGCGGTTACACCACTTTTAGTACCAGAAGAACAGCTAACGAAATGCGCAGGCTATAGTCAGTCTTTGCAGTCTATAAGCTATATTGTTAGTCCGGCAGTTGCAGCACTCTTATACTCCGTTTGGGATTTAAATGCTATTATTGCCATCGACGTATTGGGTGCTGTGATTGCATCTATTACGGTAGCAATTGTACGTATACCTAAGCTGGGTAATCAAGTGCAAAGTTTAGAACCAAATTTCATAAGGGAGATGAAAGAAGGAGTTGTGGTTCTGAGACAAAACAAAGGATTGTTTGCCTTATTACTCTTAGGAACACTATATACTTTTGTTTATATGCCAATCAATGCACTATTTCCTTTAATAAGCATGGAACACTTTAATGGAACGCCTGTGCATATTTCTATTACGGAAATTTCCTTTGCATTTGGGATGCTAGCAGGAGGCTTATTATTAGGAAGATTAGGGGGCTTCGAAAAGCATGTATTACTAATAACAAGTTCATTTTTTATAATGGGGACCAGTTTAGCCGTTTCGGGAATACTTCCTCCAAATGGATTTGTAATATTCGTAGTTTGCTGTGCAATAATGGGGCTTTCGGTGCCATTTTATAGCGGTGTGCAAACAGCTCTTTTTCAGGAGAAAATTAAGCCTGAATATTTAGGACGTGTATTTTCTTTGATCGGAAGTATCATGTCACTTGCTATGCCAATTGGGTTAATTCTTTCTGGATTCTTTGCTGATAAAATCGGTGTAAATCATTGGTTTTTACTATCAGGTATTTTAATTATTGGCATTGCTATAGTTTGCCAAATGATAACTGAGGTTAGAAAATTAGATTTAAAATAAACAATATTGGAGGAATATTTATGTATCTTATTTTCATGTAACTCTTCCTGCTAAAATCGCAGGGTTTTCCCTGCATACAAGCAAATGAAAGCATGCAATTATAGACAGGAGGAAATGTTATGGAATTAATATTAAAAGCAAAAGACATTCGTGTGGAATTCAAAGGACGCGATGTTTTAGATATAAATGAATTAGAAGTATATGATTATGACCGTATTGGTTTAGTAGGAGCAAATGGTGCTGGAAAAAGCACTTTACTCAGGGTACTTTTAGGAGAATTAACTCCCCCAGGATGTAAAATGAATCGTCTGGGTGAACTTGCCTATATTCCCCAGTTGGACGAAGTAACTCTGCAGGAGGAAAAAGATTTTGCACTTGTAGGCAAGCTAGGTGTTGAGCAATTAAATATACAGACTATGAGCGGTGGTGAAGAAACAAGGCTTAAAATAGCACAGGCCTTATCGGCACAGGTTCATGGTATTTTAGCGGATGAACCTACGAGCCATTTAGACCGTGAAGGAATTGATTTTCTAATAGGACAGCTAAAATATTTTACAGGTGCACTGTTAGTTATTAGCCATGACCGCTATTTTCTTGATGAAATAGTAGATAAAATATGGGAACTGAAAGATGGCAAAATCACTGAGTATTGGGGAAACTATTCTGATTATCTTCGTCAGAAAGAGGAAGAACGTAAGAGCCAAGCTGCAGAATACGAACAATTTATTGCGGAACGTGCCCGATTGGAAAGGGCTGCGGAGGAAAAGCGAAAACAGGCTCGTAAAATAGAACAGAAGGCAAAAGGTTCTTCAAAGAAAAAAAGTACTGAAGACGGAGGGCGTTTAGCTCATCAAAAATCAATAGGAAGTAAGGAAAAAAAGATGTATAATGCTGCTAAAACCCTAGAGCACAGGATTGCGGCCTTAGGAAAAGTAGAAGCTCCGGAAGGCATTCGCAGAATTCGTTTCAGGCAAAGTAAAGCATTGGAGCTCCATAATCCATACCCTATAGTCGGTGCAGAAATTAATAAAGTATTTGGGGATAAGGCTCTGTTTGAAAATGCATCTTTTCAAATTCCGTTAGGAGCAAAAGTGGCGTTAACTGGTGGTAATGGAATCGGAAAAACAACTTTAATCCAAATGATCTTAAACCATGAAGAAGGAATTTCTATTTCGCCTAAGGCAAAAATAGGTTACTTTGCACAGAATGGTTACAAGTACAACAGTAATCAGAATGTTATGGAGTTTATGCAGAAGGATTGTGACTACAATATATCAGAAATTCGTTCAGTGCTAGCATCTATGGGGTTCAAACAGAACGATATTGGAAAAAGTTTATCTGTTTTAAGCGGTGGAGAAATTATAAAATTGTTGCTTGCTAAAATGCTCATGGGTAGATATAACATCCTAATAATGGATGAACCCAGTAACTTCCTTGACATACCAAGTTTAGAGGCTTTGGAAATACTAATGAAGGAGTACACCGGAACTATCGTGTTTATCACCCACGATAAACGATTACTCGAAAATGTAGCAGATGTAGTTTATGAAATTAGAGATAAGAAAATAAATCTGAAACATTAAATTTAAGGTAGTCGCTGGTCAGTATAGTCTGTTCTGGTTGGCGACTCCATTGTTAAAGAGTATAAAGACTTTAGATTTTATGAATATTAAAAATAGGAACAGTCAATTGAACTGCTCCTATTTTTCTGCTAAATATATTGTAGTTTTCTTATATGTATAATGATAGATTAGCGGATTCTCATCTACGGTACTTACTTCAAATATGAAGAAGTGATCGCGGTTATCTCTGGACTTTTCCTTATTGAGGACAAAGTAATTCTTACGTGAAGTCGCCATTGTTTTTAGGATATCATCAGTTAGGAAGGTCAATGGAATATTCATGTTAGAGTAGCGGTAGAAGTCACGTTCAAAATCTTGGTAGCTCTCGCTATAATAGTCCATTTGTAGGTGATTACGCTGAAACTCAAGCTGATTCATAGAGCACCTCCTCGACAAGTTCAATACTAATAATGTCTTTTAATTTCAAATTGATGTGACCTGTTGTAGTTTTTATCAAAATGAAATCTTTGGTCAGACTTGGTATTGTTCCAGTGTAGGAAACACGCTTGTTTTTTTCAATCACTTGAATGCGTGTGCGTAGCTGCCCGGCGTATACTTGACTGAGGAGTAATAATTTCTTCTCTAGTGATAAGTCAGACATGTACGTTACTTTGTTTGTATCATCAGAGAGTGCTGATGCATGTTCAGATAGGAAAAAGCCCATCCATTTTTGCATCTTTGTATCCTGGTACTCTCTTGCTGATTGAAATGGTAAATATGAACGGTCAATCATATCAAATCCTTTCTATGCAGAGGCAAGGGTATTTTTATCAAATTGAATCGTAAAACCTTGAATTCCCCCACCTGTGTAACATTCTTTAAAGCGATTGATTACCTCAGTATAGATTATCACAGATGAGCTTGTTGGCTTAATGCTAAATGTAAATTCCAATGGTAATCGGTTTTCAGATTTAGCATGTACTAGTCGTATCGATATTTCAGTTGTTTTGAGTTTTCTCTGACGAAGTTTTGAAGTTGCTGTTTCAACGATTCCATGTAAAAATCTTTCAAGCATTTCAATATCATTACATCCTTTGCTACGGATTTCTGAAAATTGTACTGTATTTTTTTCTTGTTTCATTTTAATCCCTCCAATCCACCCGCGGAATGACCACCGATAAGTTTACTGCGTTCAATATTTCTGGAACCTTCAGTTAGGACGGTTCCTTTTTGTATGGCTAAAAAACCAAACTGTTCTCTGACAACATCAATAGCTGTCTGAAGTCTATTATCTTTTTCAATTTGTTCTACATCATCAAAGAGTGATAGTAGAGTATAGCTTTCATCTACGAAGCCACTATAAGATACACCAATTTGTCTCACTGCACCAGAGGTGTATTTTTTCGGAATAATACAAGTACATGACTCACCATTGTTTTGGGGAGATTTGCGGGTTCAATTTTATTCTGAGCATTTATAGATTTTTTCATCTCAGTCCTAGAATAGCCAATATGAATAGAAACGACAGTAGTCAATACTAGGGCTACTGTTCCGTTCCACAGTATCATTTAAAAATCATTTTCACACCCTTTCGTCTATTAGTATAGAAGAAAGCTCTCAGCACATGTTGAGTGTGTAGTATTGATGTTAAGAGTTGCACCCGCTAAGTAAATAAAATATAGAAAATAAAGGCTTATTCTAGGCTATCGTTAAAAGGTATCGATAGCTTAGAGTAAGCCTTATTATTTGAGAGAAAATAAGGTTGAGCGGGAACATATCCATAGCCTAGAGTTGACACTAGAGAATGGATAATAAGAAAAAATGCACCCACTGGCACCCAGCTATAAATTTGACAATTGTAAAATAGCCTAATTAACATTATAATATAACTAAGAAACAAGTATACTAATCCCCTGCATATAGGGACGTGTACCTGGTGCCATAAAGATTGGATTATATTGGGATATTCCTGCAGACGCTGAAAAACCAAACGATAAAAGAACTAAGAGTGGTAAATATATAAAGAGAGGTGATATTAATGGATAGAAGTGCTTTCATTAAGACTCTGATAGAAGTATTGAAATATGATAGAAAATACAGAACAATTGAATCAAGAGACCAACTGTTGAGGTTAATAGGTAGAGCAAGAGTAAACTTTGTTCCACAATATGAATTTGCAAATCATGGGCGTTCCTATCAACATTGGGAGATTGTGGAATTACGAGTTCCGGTTCCTTTGTTAGAAATCGCAGAAGAAAATGAGAAGATTCTAGAAGAGTTAGTAGAGTATGTATATGAGGAGTCTGATGATTATGCTTTACATCACGTTGAAATACGTCCACAGGTAATTGATACACCAGATGAAGTAACAAAGCATAATGTAGTTTTTGATGCAATTCAAGATGAAGTAATTCAGGGAATTAGAGATGCTAAATTTATAATTTGGGCAGCTGTTGCATGGTTTTCTAATGAAGCTATTTATCAAGAGTTATTAGCGAAAAAGAAGCAAGGATTAAATGTAAGAATAATAGTTTCGCAGGAAGACTCAAATATAAATATGATTTCAAAACTGAGAGAGAATAAGTTCGATGTTGTGGTCATTCCGAGATGGGGAAATAAAGGATATAACCGTATGCATGATAAGTTTTGTATCATAGATATGGACTATGTAATGCACGGATCATATAATTGGACACCAACAGCTAATAAAAATGTAGAAACTTTAGTAACTGCACTTGATCATGAACTTGTCAAAAAGTTTGCTAAAGAGTTTATGGAATTATATAATGGGATTTATTTTTAAACAAAGACAAATTTGAATTTAAGGAGGACAAAATGATTTTAGAAACGGAAAGATTGATTCTTCGTCCATGGGAAGAAAGTGATGCAAATGATTTATTTCAGTATGCCAGTAATCCAGAGGTTGGTCCGATTGCAGGTTGGCCTGTACATACCAGTGTTGAAAATAGCAAGGAGATTATAAAAAGTGTTATTTCAGCACCTGAGACATACGCCATAGTTTTAAAAGAAACGATGCAGCCAGTGGGTAGCATAGGATTGATGATCGGCTCTGTAAGTGATAAAGGTATTCCTGATACTGAGGCGGAGATTGGTTACTGGATAGGAGTTCCGTATTGGGGTCAGGGTCTGATACCAGAAGCAGTTCGTGAGATTATGAGACATGGATTTGATGACTTGAATCTGGAGAAAATGTGGTGCGGTTATTTTGACGGCAATACAAAGTCAAAGAGAGTTCAGGAAAAATGTGGTTTCCGTTATCATCATACAAAAGAAAACGTTCTATGTGCATTGGAAGGTATTCTTCGCACAGAACACATAACCTGTCTATCAAAGGGAGAGTGGCTGTCGACTAAGTAAATCCCAGTTTGTCTAGGTAATACCTTTTAACGATAACCCTACTTATCGTTAAAAGGTTTATAGATATGTTCCCACATACGAACGCAACTACTTGACATACTTAGTGTTCACTCGTTTCATGTTGAGTGTGTAAGCTTGTTAGAGAAACGTTCCTAATAGCTATGAATAAATTATTGAAATGCTTCTTTTACTACCAATATTTTCTGTTCAGAATGTAGTTCAGCATAAGGAACTGAGGTAGATTTATAAGAGACTGTGGCAGGGAAGTTATAGTCTTTTTGAGGTTTTAATGGTATAATAAGATTATAAATGTGTATAATGTTTAAATTATCTGGAGGACGCATAATGTTGAATTTAGTAAAAGGTCACCGAGTTAGTTTGGTAGAAAACCTGTTTGAGTCATTTACAAAGTTAACTGAACATTATTTGATGGCGAATGTACACGCAGAAAAAATATTAGAGGTTTTTCAACACTTTATTGCGATTCATGACGAGCCCTTGTTTTTTATTTTGGAATTGCCTGTTAGTATTGATAGAGAAAAAGTAATAGAAAAGAATATTATCAACGAATTACATATGGATGTTTATTACATTGATAATTGTTCAATAGAGGAATGCCTTGTACTGTTGATTAGATACGGTGATTTGCTTGTTAATGATGGATTAAGTAAGTTTGGATTTGGTGGGCATAAAAGTCATGATGAAATTATGCTTGATAGCTATAATGTTGTGACAATTTATAGTAAAGAACTATCGAAATTTAATGACTTTTTTGAACCTCATAATATTCAATTTGTAGAAGAACTAGTGACAGCTTCGGAAACTTTTTCTGAGACTTCACCAGGAATTTCTGAAATCTATGAAAGTAACGGTAAAACTGTTTATGATTTGCCTGAAGAATTAGCTGAATGGGGAATATATTTAGCTGAAACTCGAACAGAATAGGTATATCTATAGGATTAGAAAGAGAATACTTCAATTCTCTAATACCGTTGGGATATTTTGTTACCTAATATAAAAAGTTCCGATTTTTTTCAATAGTATATTATAAAGATAGTTGACACAAGTGTTACACCTATGATAGAATTAACTAGAGGTGAAGAAAATGGCAACTGATAAAAATAGAATAATGATTAGCTTGGATGATAAAAATCTAGAGAAACTTGAAAATTTAGTAGAAGATGCTAGAGATAGAAGAGGAATGCGACTAACAAAATCCCAGGTTATTGAATTACTCCTAAATACCGTTGATTATTTCGATGATATTATGGGAGCTATTTACTTAAAAAAATAAGAGCAAAATTGCTATTATTTTTTTACAATCAGGTGCAACACTAGTGAAAAAGGAGTGATAAAATGGTTGTTTATATTAGACAAAGTAAATTACCAAGTGAGGTTTCAATTAATAAATACAATGCTCAAGTAGGTGCATACTTACAAGGAGAAGAAGTTATTTTATATCAATCTTTTTCTGAAATAAAACAGTTAACAAGTGATGATACAGTTGTAGATTATATAACGGAGACCAGAGCATTGCTAAAAATGATGGGGTTAAACGTTCCAGTTTATGACTATCCTATTGAGCTTAAAGTGTTTTATGGTCGAAAGATTTATGCAGGTGTTTTAGGAGAGATTGTAAATATACCTGATAATTGGGGAAAATTTATTAAGCCCAAAGCTGGTTCAAAAATCTTTACAGGAAGAGTTGTTAATGGAACCCGTGATTTGATAGGTATTGGTCTACCTTTCGACTATCCTATATGGATTAGTGAGGTTGTAGAATTCATAGCTGAATGGCGTTGTTTTGTTTTAGATGGTCGCGTGTTAGATGTTCGGCCTTATACAGGTGATTATCATACACAATTTGATCCTAGTGTAATTGATGAAGCCATATCATGTTGGAAAGATGCGCCAATAGCTTATGGACTAGATATTGGTGTTACTAGTGATGGCAGGACACTTGTTGTTGAAGTAAATGATGGTTATGCATTGGGAAATTATGGACTATCTCCTTTAAAGTCAATCAATTTTCATAAAGCTAGATGGAAAGAATTGGTAAAACCTTATTTTGAAAGAAACGATATTTTTACTATGCCTAAAAATGAAAATATAAGTTTCTAAAAGAAACAGAAGTAAATCTGTGTTTGACTGCAACTAGTAAGTTGCAGTTTTTT
>NZ_JAPWCB010000022.1:0-22256 GCF_041433745.1 Gemella sp. 27098_8_149
TATATCACAACTAAGTGTACATTTTTTATCTCTCATCACCTAATAATTCTGATCTTATTATTACGCTTATTGCTAAAACAAACATTATTAGGCTTAAAAATATTGTAACATAAGTATTTATATCAAGATCCATATCAAAAATTACAGTTCTCATGCTCGTTAATTGGTAAGTTAATGGATTAAGTTTTGATATATAGTATAGCACCTTAGAATTGTCTAAACTATAAAAAGTCGGTGCAGCAAAAATTATCGGCAGTAATAATGTTCCTAAGATAAGATCTCTAGTTCTATATGATACAGTTCCTAATGAAATAATAACTCCAAGAGAAAACCAAAATACTAGACTGACAATTACAATAATTAATACTTTTAAAAAAGGAACTATCTGTATTTTTATTCCTAAAAAGAACGATAAGAAGTAAATTAGTAATACTTGTACTATTGTTATTCCTAATGGAAATACTAATTTTCCTAGAAAATATGAAATTGCTGATGTTCCTTTTATTCTTTTATACGCTAAGAGTCCCCATTTTTTATCTAAATTCACCCTATAAACCGACTGATTCATCTGAGAATTTAGTATTACTCCTATAATTCCAACGAAAATATATTCTATATAGTTAACATTTTCTCCTTTAAAAGCTAAACTTGAAAAAGAGTTACCTATTCCAAATCCAAAAAATACAAAGTACAATATTGGAACCATTAGCTGAGTATATATAATCTGCTTATTATTTTCAATCGCCTTGTATTCTATATACGATGTCGCCCAAAAATTCTTCATAACATTTTTCATATAATTACTCCTCCAATTCCAATATTCTCTTCAAGGTAATTTCTTCTTTCTGTAGACTTCCTATTGTAATATTTTCTGCCAATAGTAGTTTTAATACATTTGAAATTTCCTCTTCTTTTTCCAAGAAAATTTTTAAATTTTTATCATCAACGATTGTAATAGTATCTTTATATTTTTCTACTACATCTTTACTTATTTCGCCACTGTAAGAAATGTTGTATACTATTTCTTTATTATATTCTTTTAAGAAAGTGCTCATTTCGCCAAAATATAAACATTTCCCGTCGTTTATATAAATTATCTTATTACAATACTTTTCTATAAGATCTAAATCATGAGAAGATATAAAAACAGCATGTTCTTTATTATTATTTTTTATGTATTCTAATATATTTTTTGATAATACTACATCTAATCCTGTAGTAGGTTCATCTAAAAATAAAATTTTTGAATCTGATATCAAACTTCTTGCTATTTGTACCCTCTGCAGTTGTCCTCCAGATAATTCTGTTAAGTCTGATTTCTCCTTACCTTTTAAACCTAGAACCTCAATAATCTCATCTACACTTTTCTTGCTAATAGTATTTTTAGAGTATAATACCCCCATATAAATATTATCATATACATTTAAGTACCAATCTACTGATTGGTTTTGCATACAGTAGTCTATATCTCGAACAGACACACCTTCACCAAAAGATACCTCTCCTTCGATATTAGAAAACAATCCTAATGTAGAATTAATTATCGTAGTTTTCCCTGAACCACTTTTACCTATAAGTGCAATCATATCTCCTTTTTCCGCAGAAAAAGAAATATTTTTAATCGCGTAATCACTAGAGTTTTTATATTTGTATGATAAATTTTTCACTGTTAATAGATTTACCATCTAACTCCCTCCTCCCGATATTACGTTTTACTTCTAATTACTTTTTAGAAAAGGTTGATTTGCAAATACAAACCAACCTTTAACTCTTTAATATGTAGTTTACATGTATCTCACACAATAAAGTGCATCTTCTTGAATGAATGAATTATTAATCGAGTGTCTACTTTAACAAATACTATAAAATCATTATCGTTTGTTAAAATAGTTAACTCTTCTCCTCTATTCAAGATATAATAAGAAACAATCATTTTTTAAGATTATTAGTAAATCAAAAATCAATGATGATTCTCTTTATTATTATTTTTTACATTTAAACTATAAAATTCCAATATCTAATACCATTTTTTTGTCCTCCTTATTTTATGAGGTTATAAAGCTTTATAATTTTATTGTAATATAAAAACGATATGAAAGCAATATGAAAAGAAAAAAAAAAAAAAAAACGCTTTTAAAAATTAATTCTTGTTTTTTTAGAGTAAATAAATACAAGTTTAAATAGGAATATGACTTGGTATTACTTCTTAAATTAAAGCAAAAAATGTACACCTAGCTATTTCAATAATTAACTAAGTATACAATCTTTTATTAATTTTTTATTTTTTACATTTTTTCTAAAAACTTTCCCTTAATCTTATAAAGTGTGCTCTCTATTCTTTAAATTTACATACAATACATGAATAGCCGAAATTGCATTTATTAACAAAATATAATAAGCAATGTTTTCTACATATAACCCTACAAAGCTTAAAATAATAGTAAATAATGGCGCACTTATTCGAAAAATTTGTACTATACTTTTTCTATAATCTTTATCATTATTTTTTATGAAATTAGTCCTTAATTTTATACTAATTGATACTCCCAGTGCGACTATTAAAGATAACAGTATCACTTGCAATGGTAAAAATACTTCACAAATAACCAATATGAAGAATACTATATCAAAAATTATGTAAGACATAAGTATCTTATTTAAATTTATATCATATTTCTTAGTAAATATTAAAAATAAAACTACTGTTAGTCCTGGTATAAAAAATACAATACTAGAATATTGTATTAAATTCCTAGCCGCTAATTGTTTTATAAACAGCGGTATAAAAAACACTGCTGCTCCTGACAATAGCGCTGTATTGATTATAATATATTTTCTTTTCAACTTATTAAAAACTAATCTCTCAGAATTTTTCTCAGTTTCATTTTTAAAATTATTTATTTTAAAACTTGAAAATAAAACAAACATAATTATAAATACTATTAAATATTCATCAATATTCACCTTATAAATATAACTCCCTAAAGAAAAACCAAGTAATTTAGACAAGTTGCTATATAAGGAAATATCTGTCACTCCAGCTTTGATAGACTTACTTTTCTCTATTACAAATAAATTGTAATTTAGTAGTACGACTGAAATTAATAAGTAATATACAAAATAGAATGTTAAGACGTAATATAAATTTATGTTATTTTTAAGAATAAATACTACTACTGAAAAAACTATTAAGATATAATAAAAATACTTTGTTTTTATACTAGTTAATAATCTAAAATAACTAGTATCTAGAAAAATAAATATTTCTATCAAAGTCGTTATTAACAAAATAAAATATATAGGGAAATTATATACGGATATAAATTTCACCGTTATGTATGAATATAAAACACTCAAAATTAAATTCAAACATAAATATAAACTTCTAGCTAATTTAACATTAGATTCTATAAAAAACACCTCCTATGTGATTCACTTTGTTCTTATTTCTTACAAATCATTAACCTTCTTAACTATTATGATCCTGTACTTTGATATTTTTTTAATCCGAAATTCCATATTGTTTTATAGATTAATATAAGTAGAAGCGGTCCAAATAATATTAAAAGCCATGTTTCTAAATTAAAACTGTCATGTGAATTTATTAAATTTACCACTGGGAAATATCCCACAAATGCGAATGGAATAATTATTAGTACTACTTTAATAAAAAACGGATAAATATTAACTGGATAATTTGCCAATTGATACAATTGCCATAAAACTGATTTTATACCATCATTTGTTATCGAAAAGAAGCTAATTGATACTAGTGCTAAGTATATAGCCTCTCTTACTAAAACCGCTGATATTGTAAATAAAATGAATTTTATTATAAATAAATAATTTACATCAATATCTAAGTTATATAATGAAAAAATCACAATTACTATACCTGTAATTAACTCAAATAAAGCTTCCTCATCTAATTGAAAAATAATAAATTGATAAAGTATATTAAGCGGTCTTAATAAAAATAAATCAAGTTCTCCAGTTTGAATTAAATATGGGACTTCTAAAGTTGTAACGAAGAAAAATTCCCATAACGCCGATGTTAATGTTAGAAAACCATATAAAAACAACAATTGATATAAAGAAAAACCACCGATTAATTCTGTATAATTAAGCGTAATAAGTAATACAAATAATGTTGTAAGTGTATCTAGTAAATAACCCAAATTTCCTATAATAAAATCTAGTTTATAACTCAATATCCTTTTTACATCCATTTTAAAAAACTCTGCATATAAATATAAATGTTTCTTCATATTAACCTCCCATTATATCAAACTTGTTAAATACATATTGTGATAGTCTTTTTGAAATTATCAATAATATGATTAACCAAAATATCTGTACACCAAGAATAAATAAGACTTTTCCTAAATCATTATCATGTACAATAATAGAAATAGGTGCATACATTACAGCGTAAAATGGAGTTACCTCTGATATTCTTAATAATAGTTTCGGATATAAATCTAAAGGTAGCAATCCTCCACCGAAAATAATAAGAAGAGCATTAACTAATTCAGATACACCGTTTATTCTTATAAATACTGTTGATAACAATGCAATAATATAACCTAATAAAAAAGCAACAACATAGCTCAAGATATACACAAATATAAAAAGTACAAATCTCTTAAGAGATATGGTTCTAAATATTAAATTATAAAATAGTAAAATATAAATAACTAAAATCGGCAGTACTTGAAATTTTAATTTATAGAGAAAATTGCCTAAAGTAGTGAAAAACGTTATAACTATTAATCTATTAGGCTTATTCAAATAATTAATAATAGTACCTTTTAAAATCTTCTCAGATACAAAATTGGTAGTTATTTTTATAGGTAAAACTATTTGTAAAATAATCGCAAACAAAACATAAGTTATTATTTCATCAATATTTTTAGAATTGTATTTTTCAACATAAATCCAGATACTATACTGTATTAATACCATAGATAGTGATGCAATTATCTGCATTATCGTATTAAATTTGTATTGTAATAAACTTTTGTATTGATATAAAGTATAGGCAAAAAATCTATTCATATTTATCACCTGTCTTATCCTTTACAAGCAATACCTCTTGTAGATTTAAGTCCAGTACTTCAGTTTGTGTAATTATACTTTCACTCGGCAGTAATTTTATTATATCCAAAATATTAAATTTAGTTTCATCAAAAACAAATTCTTTAGAATCAACATTTGTTCGTAAAGGTAATATTCCTTCTTCATCTAAATTTATTATATTCTCTCCGTACATTTTCAGTTTTTTATATTTATTAAAAATCTGCTTGAAGCTCTTCACTTCACCATCATAATTGATTTCACCATCACTTATCAAAATCATTCTCTTACAGACTTTTTCTATATCTGAAATTTCATGAGTCGTTAGTATGATAGTAGTATTATACTTCTCATTTATTTTTAGTATTAATTCCATAATTTTTTTCTTTGTTTCTATATCTAAACCGATTGTCGGTTCATCCAAGAACACCAATTGTGGCTTATGAATAATACTAGCTATAAACTCTCCACGCATTCTTTGCCCTAAAGATAGTTGCCTAACTGGTTGATATAAGTACTCTGTTACATTTAATTCTGATATCAGATAGTCTAACCACTCTTTATTATCTACTTCATAGATTTTTGATAAATACTCAAAAGAATCAATTAGTGGTAAATCCCACCATAAATGTGATTTTTGTCCAAATAGCGCACCTATATTTTTAGCATTTTTTTGCCTATTAATAAATGGATCTTTACCAAACACTCTTATTGAGCCTTTTGTACTAGTTAATATTCCTAACAGTAATTTTATGGTTGTAGATTTTCCAGCTCCATTATTTCCTATATATCCTACAATTTCTCCTTCTTTAATACTAAAATTTATGTCCTTCAACGCTTGTTTAACTGTCTTTTCCGTATTAAAAAAGCTAACTCTATTTTTTATTATGTAGTCTTTACTTAGACTCTCAACACTAATTATCTCTTTCATAATATTTCCTCTTATTTTACTAATTTATTATCTGATTTATGATGATTTTCTTCATCAAATTCTACTATTTTTCTAGAACCTATTCTCCTATTTTTAACTATATTAACGTGTTTTTCTTTTAAAGTCAATATTTTCTGAATATTATAGTAATTTTTCTTTTAATTTACGATAAGGAAATTATTTTTGCTATCGAATTCGGTAATTCTTGAAACAATAAAAAAAACAACCCCATCTCACTAAATCAGGAGATAAGGTTGATACTTAGTAATCTATTTCTTTTGTCTTTTAACTCTTTTTCATAATATTGCCTCTTATTTTACTAATTTATTATACCACTCAAAATTTAACCCCATCTCTTTTTTTATAAATTCATAAGACCTTTCTGGTAATGATGAACGTAGTTTCTCCAACTCCACTTTAATCTTATCCTTAAATAATGTCAATTCATCATCTTCTTGAAATATAGATATAGAAAACATTAATGAATATATACTCTTCCTTACATTAGATAGTTTTTTCCCTCTTGTTTTATTAATATGATGGTTGGTTCCAGCTAGTCTCTTAACATCTTCTGAATACGGCAATTTATCTATGAATTTCATAAAATTATCATCTATTGGAATCGAGGTACTAGTACAATAAAATCTCTCATTATGTGCTGTAATATTCCTATAAATACCTAGGATTTCTAGTATTCTAGAAAAATTAACACTGTTTATAAGCAGCCCTCCATCTCCAGCTATATTAAATTTCTCTAATATTTTTTCTTTAACTTCATCTATTTGTATATTAAAATATTTACCAACACTTCCAAATGTCATAATATTCATTAAAACCCACATTGGGAGATATGTGTGTTCATCTATATATTTTTTTATATATGCTTTCTTTTTTCTTTGTCTTCCTATATTTGAATATATCATTGTCATAATCTCATCATAGACGGTGTCATTTGTATATCTCTTTTTCTTAGGCTTCATGTATTTAAGAGTAGCTGCGTCATACTCTGTTCCATCTGTCACTGTATATCTATGACCACTTTTTTCTTCTATTTCTTCGACACTAAAAGTTTCCCTATTATAATAAATTCTTCGTAAATACTCATTCTCCTTATGCAAAGTTTCAGCAATTGCTTTGTTCTGACCATAATTAGTATGAACATCATAAAAAGATTGAATTATAGCGTGTTTTAATTTTTCCTCAATAATTAATATTTCTTCTAAAAAAATTAATCTTAATTTTCTATCAAATTGATATAACGCCTCAAAATGTTCTGGTGTAGTTCCTAAAATATAGTAATCCTCATTTGTATTAGCTCCTGCTGGATAATTACCTCTATTCTCCAAAAATGGATTTTTATAAGCATTTATTAAATTATAATGACTATATTTTTCAAGTATTTTTTTACTAGATTCCTCTATAGTCATACCTCTTTTGACTAATAAATCTATTCTCTCTGTTTGAGTTTTATATATTTTCTCCATAAGTGACCATTCTCCTCTTATTAGAAAAGCCCCCACTGTGTTCACAGCAGGGGCTTCTATTCGATCTGTATGTTCAGTATATCATACATTAACTAAAACTACAATAAAAATCCATCATTTTCTAAAAATGTGTGAATAAAAAGTGATAATATCTTAACTAAAAAAAGGGACAATATTCTACCACAATAAAAATGGGGCTGACCCAAAAGTGATAAATTTTATAAAAGTGTATATGAAAACTCATAGACGCAGTGGTTTATTGATAACTAAATTCGCTTTATAAAAGCTTTTTAGATATCTAATAAACTTTGCGGTGGGGACTAGACAAAATTGATTTTTCCGAAATCACGATTTTTGAACCACTCCCTTGGAGAAACAAAAATACACCAAATGTCTAATCTGATTATGCAATCTCCCCTTTTAATTTTTTAACTCTTTTCTTTCCTTTTTCTCTTCTTATTTTTATTGAAAAGAAACATAAGAATCATTATAAAATATCCTACATACATAATATTATTTAAAATATACAGCATATAATTATTAATTAAATATCTATTTATTATATCTATTAATATAATAATCGGAAATATGTAAATTAATAATTTTTCAAAAAAACTTTCTATGGTTTCATAATTTCTATTCATCCTTCTTCTTTTAACAAAAAGCAACAATTAATATAACTGTCTACTATTTCTCCAATTTTATTATCATCTGTCAAATTTGGTATTTTTTCTTTAGTTTTTTCTATTAATAAATTTCTATCTAATAAATGTATATCCTCGACTGCTATTTCTTCAGTAATGTCTGAATAGAACATAAGCAAATCTTCGGTTTGCTCTGTGGTTAACCCATTTTTAAAACAAGCAAATGTAAATGACAGTTCCTCACCGTACTTAACCCTTAAATAATCTACTAGTTCAGCAATAATTTTAAAATTTAGTAAATTATCATTAAACATTTTTTCAATCATAGGATCCATAATTATTTTCTCCTTTCTGTTGTACGTATAATTATATCATTCTCTCATAACAAAAATAAATACCTTCAATTCACCCCGGAAAAATATATTTTAATTTATATCAGATAAATCTACGATATTTTTTTAAGACTCATTAGTGATATTACTATAATGATAATTAAAGAATATAAATTTATATATGAAAAATATTCTTTTCCTAATTTTTCTATCAGGAACGCTATAATTATGCCTCCTAGAGAATACAAGACACTTCCTAAAACTAGGATTAATGATAATACTTGTCCCATTATTTTTCTAGAAATTTTTCTTTGGAAGAATGTTGCTTTATAAATTAGTACTGGTGCTGAAGCGATTCCTGCTATAATAAGTATAATTACTGAAAGAATAATATTCGTACTAAAATAAAACAGTATCAATAATAAACAATGCACTATAATACCTAAGCAAATTAATTTCTCTAATTTAATTTTTGAGATAAATTGCAAACCTATTATAAGTGAAGCCAAGATAATACCAACAGATTGCAAAGAATTTAATATTCCATATGCTACACTATCATTATTTAAATTTTGTTCTACATATATTGGTAATAATACGATGAAACTTCCCCAAGTGAACATATTCCACAATGTCGTATTAATTGTCATAAGGAATATTTCACTATTTTTTACAATATACTTCATAGAACTAAATATTGTATATTTTTCCTGTCTGTTTTCACTGTTACTAAATATCTCGTCACTTTTTATTGTACTTATTATTATCGCTGAAATGAAAAATAATACAGCACCTATTATGAAAGCTATTCTATTATTACCTAACACTCCCATTATCGCAACAGAAATCGAACCAAAGATATAAGAGAGGTCGAAAAATATTATCATCAATGCATTAGCTGTTACTAATTGTTCATCATTACACACCTCTTTTATTATTATATCTCCTCCCGCTGATAAAGGAATTCCTATAACGCTATTCAAACCTATCAATAATCCTATAATACTTAAAGATATCTTATCATTAAACGGCAATAAGAATATAATCAGAAAAATACTAGCTCTTAGTAGTAAAAACAAGAACATTGCTTTTCCAATATTAAACCTATCTAACACTTTTGATATTAATGGTCCAAAAACTATAGCTGGCAATTGAGTCAATACACCAAAAATAGCTATCAATAATGGATTTTTAGTTTCTTCATAGATCAACCAGATAATACTTATACTAACAAATGATTGTGCTAATGTTGTGAAGTTAATCGAAAAAAAATACTTTATAAAATCAACATTTTTTAAAACACTCATATATTTATTCATAAATTAATTCCCTTCTACTTACAGTTCCCCTTTTTTTCATACCATATAAATAATTATTATATTTATTATAATATGAAAATAAAATGGTAACAATTTGAAAAATTTTAATATAAAATCATGCTCTCCCTACTTCACTTCTTCCTTTTTCTTATAATATTCTTTCGCAAAATCTACGCAACTTTTTAAATCTATACAAAGAACCGATGTCTTCTGTATATCTTTTATTTGATAACTTCCCTTACAATTCTCCATGAATTCTTTCTGAACTGTTAAAAAATCATCATATATATCTAATTCGATATTAGAAAATTCTACCCACTCTCCATCTACATTAGCACTTTCTTTTATTGTTTTTCTATTTAGTGAATACTCTGCAAGATGCAATGCTGTATTGGATTCAAAATCAGTTCCGAATAATAAAATTTTGGCATTTTGATCATATAATCTCCCTAATGGTGAATTATATCCTAAGCCATCATCTAATGGATGCTCTTTTATTATTTCCTGTCCTTTTTCTCCTACTGCTGAAAAAGAATATAGTGGATGAGAACTTCTAACTGAGTGTGCTAAATTCATAACAAACTCGCTAAATTTTCCCATACCTCGCGTACTAGATAGATTAACATCATAAGATAAACTCTCTCGTTTTATTTTTTCTATCCACTCCTTGGGAACTTTAGGATATTCCCAATACTCTGGAGACATATTTTCTAAAGATTGCGTTGGGACAACGAGCGTTCCATTTTCTCCTAATCCTTCCATAAGTGCTTCATAAATACATCTCGCACCACCTATTATATAGCCGAATTTGCTAAGAGAAACATGTGCGATCAGGATATCGCCTTCTTCTATTCCTAAATCTTTAAATAGATTTGAAAAATCACTTTTACCTATTGGCATTAGATTATTATCTAATGCATCACTCATAAACTTATAACTCATACTTGTCCTCCTTATCAAATTAGGGGATAACTAAAAATCTTATTTTCAGAGAAATCGATTTTTGAGCCACTCCCCAGTTTTCATTCTTATATATGAATCTAAATCTTTATTTTATTAATTTTAACTTACATTACAATTTTATAATGTTATCAAATTTTCCTCTTAGTTCTTCACTTATGTCATGGCTAATCATTATTATCGTTAAGTCTTTATTTCCTAACAGCATTTCTACTAAACTTTTCGCTGATTCTTTGTCTAAAGCTGATGTTCCTTCGTCAATTAACAGTATCTTTTTACCATTAAATAACGCTCTAGCTATAGCCAATCTTTGACGTTGCCCTCCTGAAAGATTTTTCCCATGAACCTCTACTTCTGAATATAAGAAGTCCTTCTGCGTTAAGCCCACTCTTTCTAAATACTTAGTTACTTCACTATCCTCAGCTACTTCTCCCATAGTAATATTGTCTTTGACAGTACCTGAAAATACAAAATTTTCTTGTTGAATTATAGTCAGTTTTTCTAGTATTTGCTTAGTAGACAATTTTTTCAAATCAACACTACAATACTCTACACTACCTTCATAATTTCTCAGTTGTCCCGTAATAATTTTAAAAAATGTTGATTTTCCTACTCCACTATCTCCGCTTATTAGATATTTATTCCCCTCTTTTATATCAAGGTTCAAATTATTTAAGATTTCCTTGTCACCATAACTAAAACATAAATTTTTAATATTAAATAATGTTTCTCTTAAAGAATATTCAACCGGTAAATGAGTATCTTTATTTTTCGACATGAACTCATCGTGCTTAGAAAATATAGGTTTTGCACCTTTAATAAATGCTATTCTATAACCTACTTGGCTCATACCATCAAATACAAGATTGGAAAACATTCCTACAGCTGCAACTGCACCAATTTCCAAATTATCATTAACAACTAAATACCCTGTAACAAATACTAATAACACTTGGAAAAAGACATTTAAACCGAAGTTAAGCATATAATAATTGCTTTCCAATTTACTTTGTTTAACAAATACATTTTTCAAAATACTACTAATATGTGCTATTCTTTTGGGAATTATCTGTAATTTATTAAGAGAGAAATAAGTATCATAACCTAAAATTGTCTCCTCTAACGAAGCAACATAGTTCTCATTTTCTTTAGTAACCTCTGTTCCCATATTATGAAGTTTTTTATTAAAAATTTTCGGAAGATAAATTAATATTCCTGTTCCTATAATAGTAATTAAAGAAATGATCCAGTGATATTTCAATAGAGCATAAAGAGAAAATACCACACCAGAAAGACTGTATATTATAGCGAATATATTCCTCAACCCTTTTTCTTGAATCATTTGAATATCATTATTAAACCAAGATTGATAAACACCAGGTGAGTTATCTTTATACTTTTCAATATCTAATTCTACAAGGCTAGTAGACAGATTATCCTTAACATCTATTCCAATATCTTGAACAAAAATCTCCTCTCTTACCTTTACCACCCTATCAATTACTATAATAACTAACCACGTAACGGATAAGAATAAGATAATTTCAAAGAAACTATGTAGATTTCTATTGGTAAGAACAGTTATAGCATCTGCATTTAAAAAGTTACTTTTCATAAGAAATAACTGCCTTAACAATATAAGAAAACAAATTAATAAGAACCTATATTTAAATTTTAAAATATATTTTTTCATAAATACCTCCTACTTTTAATTCCACTCAATTTAATAACACTCTATTAAGGGAATTTTTGAGAAACATATGCAAACACCAACTTATATTTATACTTTTATTATAGTATGAAAAAAAGATGATAACAATATAAAATTATAATTTTCAGAAAACTTTCTCTAATTATCTTGACACAAAAAAAAAAGTCAGTATAATTAAAGTTACATAAAGCTTGTAACTTAAATACAAACAACATTTATGTAATCTATTCAAAGGAGAGAAATATGATTAAAAATATTTTAGAAGTTATAACATTAAACAAATTAAAGTTATGCATTATGTTTATTTTGACATTAATAGTATCAATAGGGACTGTTTATGTTGTATACGCTCGTGTTGATATTGTTGATTCTGTAATATACAAAACAGGGTCTCTTTGGACAAAAGTTGGCATTATTATTTGTATTTTAATAATAGTAGAACTACTTAGAGCGTGGCTAAAAATTATAATTGCACAATTAGTTAAACAATGGAAGATATATCTAGGTGATAGAATTAGTAAAAACATAGAAACTATGTCTCAATCAGAATTTAATAAGGTTGATTCTGGTGAGCATATGACTAAATACACTTATCAACTTGAATTATTATCCGCGTATTTATTCTCACCATTAACTGGTTTACTTAGTGCTATTGTATTATTTATCTCATCAGTCGTATTTTTATGGCTTATTAATTGGAAATTTGTTGTATTTGCCCTATTATCATCAATCGCAATGTTCTTAATAAGCGGTAAGTTTGGTAATAAAATTAGTGTAGGATATACAAATTTATCAATTTTATCAGGGAAATTTTCTGGAGTTCTAAAGGAGTATTTAACAGGTTATGAAGATTTGAAGAATATTGGTAAGATAAATTTATTCTCAAAAAATGTTAAGGCTAGTCAGATTCAAAAAGAAGATCAACAGTATAGTATTTCTAAATTAATGGCATTCGGTGAATTAACTTTACAAAGTATCGAGAAGCTACTTGAATTATTGATTTTTATCTTTGCGATTTACTTAGTTTTAAAAAATGAATTGACTATAGGTACAATAGCTTCGGTATCTACTATACTAGGCATATACCTTACTTCTATCAATCAATTGGTTGATCTGTATATTAAGGTAATCGGTACAAAAGAAATATTAAATAGCGTTATAACTAAAGCAACTGCTAAAGAAACACTTTACCCACACGTTGAAGAAAATATTGAATTTAAAGACTTTAATTATAGTTTCGGAGATAACCATGTCATTAAAAATTTCAACTTTAATATTAATAAAGGTGGAAAATATGCAGTAATCGGTAAAAGTGGTTCTGGAAAATCTACTATAATCAAGTTGCTACTAGGGAAATTACAATCCAGCCAAGATAAAGTTTTAATCGATGGAAATCCCCTTGAAATACAGGATGATATTAACTTCTCGAAAGAAATTGGATATGTAAGTCAACAAACATCTATTTTTAGTGGTTCAATCCGATATAACATCACTTTAGATGATAGTTATTCAGATGAAGAAATATGGAGCATATTGGAAAAAGTTTGTTTAGCTGATAGAGTTAGAGCTTTACCTGATGGCTTAGATCATAACTTATCTAATATGGGAGAAATCCTTTCAGGAGGAGAAAAACAAAGATTAGTTCTTGCGAGAGTTTTAATTAGAAATTATCCAATTTTAATTCTTGATGAAGCAACCTCAGCATTAGATGAAAAAACAGCAGTACAGATAGAAAACAATATCTTAGCTGACGAAAAGTTAACTTTAATAATGATTTCTCACCATATACAAGAAGAAATCAAAAAACAACTAACAGAATGTGTAGAATTAAAAGCACAGTAATATCACTTATTAAATAACACAAAAATGCCAAGCAATTTACATTACTTGGCATTTTTTATTTTTCCCTATAAAATCCAGCAACAATAGTACAACAATTATATTGAATACCTACATTCCAAATTAAAATTTTAAACTAAAAATTTCTACACTTTGAACAGTATCCTCCTCTAGTAATTGTTCAAAAGTATAAACTTATGCAAATTTCTTATAAAAGTATAAATATCTCATTACGAATAGAAATGAAACTAACACGAATAGAAATGCGAACTTAGCTAGATTATCTATAAATTGTAAATAGATAAATACTAGTAAAACTCCTGCTACTTCTACCAAGTATTCTATTATACTCGCTTTTTTCCAGTTGATTTTTTCATATAAGTCAACCACATAATATTGAGCAATACCTAATATCATAAACGCCAATGCAGCTAAACTATATGCCTTAATGTCTGTTTTATCCTGAGTAAAAGCTTCAGGTAAAAAGCTTGTAGTGTTAGTTAAATATTTATTCATAGCTATGAATAAGAAACCTACTACTTCAACTTGCAATACCAACAAACCTAAATCTTTAAGCTTATTCATTTTTCTCCCCTCCTCTTTAAAATTTTTTTATTAACTAATACAATATAATTATTTATACTTATTCGATTGTATTATACCATTTTCTAAAACGTATTCAAAATATTTGTGATGTAATGTTACGTGTATTTTTTTAATTCATCAGAAAATAATACTATACACAAACCTAATAAAACTATAATAACGGATATTAATATCGCAATTCCTACCGAAAAATATGTTGAAATACCTCCACCTATTGTCGCTCCTAGTGGAATAAGCCCTCTTCCAAAAATTCTCCAAATAGCAGAAACACTTCCCAACATTGATAAATCAACATTACTTTGTCTTATTGTAGTAGCATTCACATTATATAAAGGCATCGCTGCTCCTATACACATAGTTGCAACAAATAAAGATAATGTACTCTCTTCACTGCTTAAATAATAAAGAGTGAAACCCACTGCATATAAAATAAATGATAATATTATAGTTCTTCCCATTCCTATAGTATCAGATATTTTTAAAGAACTTACAGATGCTACTACAAGACCTATATTCCCTACGCTTATAATCATCCCAATTGTATATGGAGCAACATTTAAAACTTTACTTAAGTAATAAAACTGAATCGACTGAAAAATACCTATACCAAATACCAATACAAAGTAACTCATCGCCAATCTAAATAATATTTGATTATTAAAAACATAATTATATGCTTCTCTTATGTGAACTATCGATTTCTTTTTTGTTTTTACTCTATCTTTCTCTATATTACATGGAAGTAATATCTGACAAAAACTTGCTAGTATAAATGTTATCCCATCTATTATAAAGATAAACGGAGCTGAAAATAAACTAAATATAATCCCACCGACACTTGGAGCGGCAGTATCAATAACACTATTACTTAATTCCATTTTATAGTTTGCTTTCTTTAGATTTTCTTTCTCTACTACCATAGGAATTTGACTATAAAAAGATATACTCCCAAATAATAAGAATGTATTCAATAAGAAAATTAAAATGTAAAATCCCCACAGTGGTAATATTTTAAAAATAGAAAATACAAATAATATTATAGAAATAACAAAACAAATTATATTTGTAAAAATCCCTATTTTTCTTTTATTCCCCCTATCTACAACAACACCTATTATTGTTCCAAAAAGTAAGCTCGGTAAAAACGACATTACTGTAATCATAGAAGTTTCTAATACCGTAGTATCGTAAATGAATATTCCTACTAATGGAAATCCAAATATAGTCAGTTTATTTCCAATTGAACTAACTATCTGTGATAACCATAATAAATTAAAATTTCTATTTAACATATTAGACTCTCCTATCTCTATATTTTAAAGTATTATGAAAGTGACTCAAAAATTGTAATTTCGGAGAAAGAGATTTTATCGAGTCATCTCCGAAAAGTTTATCAAATATCTAAAAAGCTTTCATAAGGTGAATTTATATATCAATAAACCACCAAGTCATAAGCTCTCGTATAAACTTTATTAAATTTTAGGACTTTTTATTCAATCCCATTTTCCCCATTACATGTACCTCATCATACATTTTCAAAGTTTCTGGATAAGATCTGTGCGAAATATGAATTAAAGTTTTATCTTTCATACTTAATAGTAATTTTTCAACTAAGATGTATGTATCTTTATCCAACCCTGATAATGTTTCATCTAAAACTATAACCTGTTTTTCCTGTAATATAGCCCTGATTAACGCTAATCTTTGTTTTTGTCCACCAGATAAATTTGATTTTCTCTTATCGTACGTAGTATTTATCAAATCAGAAGCTTCTTTAATTTTGTCATCTAATCTAGTTTCTCTTATTAAAGTCATTATTTTATCCGCTTCTATGTTCTTATAAAAAGTAAGATTATCGCTAACCGTTCCTACAAATATAAAACTATCTTGAGGAACATAAGTTATTATTTTCTGAATTGTGTTGTATTCATAATTGCTAATATTTTTTCCGTTTAAAAATATATTACATCCTTCAATGTTTTTCGTTAATAGTAATGCTAACGTTGATTTTCCACTACCACTATCTCCTTGAATTAAATACTTTTTACCTTTTTCAAAACTAGCTGAAAAATCACTAAAAATTTCTCTATTATTAAATTTATAACTTTCATTTCGAACTTCTATGTTTTCAAAATCGATAAGATCATGACTATCTAGATATTCAAACTTCTCTTTAGAATCCAATTCTCTCTTTATATCTTTTACCGATGTTATATTAGCTATAGAAGCTGTTATCAAATTAACAGGCATTACTAATTCTGTAGAAATAGTAAAAATAGATACTATATCTCCTACACTCGTATTTCCTAACAGAGCTTGACGACCTCCTACATATAAAATAGCAATAATAGTAGCGTAGAATACTAATCCAGTTAAGACATTTACAAGTGATACTAAAACATTTTTTCTATTAACAAGTTTATTTATTTTTTTATATTCATTAAGTAATTTTTCATAAAATATATTAGCCGAATCACTGTTCTTAATAACTAATAATCCCTCTAAAAAATCTTCAAGTTTATCGTTATATCTAGCCTTTTGTATAGAAATACTGTTTTGAACATTTTTCAAATATGATTTGAATAGGTTAGGAATTACAATCGGAAATAGTGACAATCCTATAACCCAAAAAGCTGTTGTTACATCTAATTTGAACAACGCTATAGTAGCAAAAATAAAATAAACCATCCCCTGATACAAAGAAAAAATCGTATTATAATATTGATCTTTTACCATTTCAATGTCATTGTTTACAGTAGATAATAAATTTTTACTCTTTGTATCAAGTTTATTTCTAAGTAAACTACCCACAAGCGTTCTATGAATATTAAATCCAATTTTATTTAGATAAACAGTATCTAAAATCTGACGTAAATATTCACATATAAGCATTAGTATAATAATTACAGATAAATATATAATTTGATTATAGAATAATTGTTCATTTTTAGTAGTAAGTGCATCAACAACATATTTAATTTGATAAGAAAAATAAATATTAATCCCCGAAACGACTGTAATAAGAAATAAAACTACCGCAAATAAAAATTTCCTCATATTTCTCACCCCTTAATTGAGTTCTTCTATTTAAAAGTTCAGTTTCCATTTAATAAATAACCTTTTAAAATTTAAATATAATAAAAAGAAATCAATTGCTCATAGAAGCCAATCAATTTCTTTCTTAATATTTTATATTATAAAATAATTCAATCTATAGATTAACTTTCCACTCAACATAAAATCCAATTAACGTTTAGTTAAATTATAGAAATTATATCAAATAAAAAATTGCTAGTCAATGTTATTTCTGAAAATTTAATTTGTTAATTCTATTTCACAAAAAAACTGGACTGTAACCAGAAACTTATCTTTTAAATGAAACTAAAAAATCCGTGCCTCCACTTTCTCGTAAATAAAAGTATTCCTTTACTTCCTATATATATTTTCAAATTTATTTTTTCATCAAAACCATTTTTTATATAATAACCCCTGTAAAACTTCAGAAAATGAGTTTTTTATATTCTCTGTAATACTGTATTATTCTTTAAATTTATAATATTACGTATATTTATAAATTGTTGATTATCATAACTTAATTTGATATAATCAAAATTGGAGAGAGAAGTTAGGGGACATTAGTTTCCGATAAAGATGGTGGCTACTTCTATATGAAAGGGGATGGTGCTATGCTCTCATACACTAAAATCTGGATGAAAGGAGTAGCAAGTTGTCAGCTTACGAAATTATACAGACGATTATTGGAATAAATCTTTTGATTGTTTCAGTAGTTAGTGCATGTATTGTAGCTTTAAAAAAAGACAATAAAAAATAACCATCTTTATGCTTTGGCAGGCTAGATGGTTATAAAATACCTAAACTAGAGCCACCGTCTTTAAAACGGCTCTCTCTTTCATGCTTATATTCTAACATAGATAAAATAAAAAATCAAAGATTTTGAGACACTTTTCTCGTTTATTTTCTATATTTATTCTCAAAGTAAAACTTTCTCTTTGATTTCTTACTGGAACTTACTTGGGAATTTACCTTCTACTTTTTTAATACTCCCTACAATCTTGTATTTTCTCAGTATATAATTTAATTGTTCGCTTGTAACATCTTCGTATTTATAATCTATATTTTCTACTGCCAGATAGTTCAATACTTTTCTAATACTGACATATCCTTTTTTCGCTACTACAATATGATCTAGCATTTCAATACCAACTATTTCACCAACTTCCATTAGATTTATCGTTGTTTTAATATCTTCTATAGAAGGAGTTGCATCTCCACTCGGGTGATTATGCACGCAGACGATGCTCGAAGCACTATTTTTTATCGCTAGTTTAAATACTTCTCTTGGATGCACTACTGACATAGATAAGCTACCTTTGAATACTTCTCTTTTTTCTATTATTTTACCTTTTGTATCAATATCTAATACTACGAAGACTTCTTGTGTTAAATTCTCTAAAGATGATTTTAGATAATTGGCTATTGACTGCGGGCTATCACACTTCACATCTAGGACATTTGTCGCGTATATTCTTCTTGCGAACTCTATATTTGCCAGAATATGTATCGCCTTTTCCTGACCTATTCCTTTATGTTTCATAAGTTCTGTTAAGGTTGCATCTCTTAATTTTGTAATACCTCCCATGTCTTTTAGTATCGTGTCAGAAAGCTCAATTACATTTTGATTTTTTGTACCTGTTCTTAATAATATTGCTAGAATCTCTTTATCACTAAGAGCTAGGGCTCCTAGTTTTTTAAATTTCTCTCTCGGACGATCTTCCTCACTAAATTCTTTAATAGTATATGCTACCATAATAATCCCTCCCTTATTAATATTATTGTTAAATAGCTAAGTGTTATGAATGGCACTAGCGGTAGTTTCGTTTTCCTTTTAACTTTCTTCAAAATAATTAACCAAATAGCGAAGAATCCTGCATATAAAAATGTAAATATTAACAAATACACTCCTTCAAATAAGTTTAAATTTAAGGCTAATACACAAAAAACTTTTATGTCACCATAACCTAAACCACCTCTTGTGAAAATATATAGTATATGAAAGATAATAATAAGATAAATAAAATCTAAAAAATTGAATAAATAATAATGCATATATATAGAAGAAAAATTTAATATAATTAGAAGATAAAACAACTCATCATTGACTTCAAATGATTTCACATCTTCTATTCCTAAAAAAATGAGAATAATAAATATACTAACTTCAAGATAACTAATAAAAATAAACTGTTTTTGGAAAATAATAAATAATACTATAGTAATAAAAGTAAAAATTTCGTATAAAAATACATCCAATGGGATTTTTTGATTACAATAACTACATCGCCCTTTTTTATATAAATAGCTAAAAATTGGAACTAAGTCCGAACCCCTTAATTCTTTTTGACAACTAGAACAACGACTTCGCCTAAATAGAAACTCTTTCTTATTCTCACTATCTACTAAACACTTAATAGCACTAGCAAAAATAAGACTTAAGATAATAATAAATATAGAACTTTCCATAAATATCCCCCCTATTTTATAACCCTTCGATTATATTTTATCATAAGAATATTTACCTAACCAACTTTATCCTTTGTCCAATTTCAACCAATAAATAATATTTTTTTATTCTTAATATTTTTTTTAATATCTTCGGAATTCTGTATACAACTTTTCATCTTGAATATATTTTCACAATAAATCATACTCATTTTCAATATCTATTATCGTTCTAGTCCACTCATAGCAATATCCATTTTCAAAAGAATTTACATTTTTTCATTTTTATAGTACAATATTAATTATAGTTTTCCGAAGGCAAGATTTCAGCCTTAAGGAAAGTAGTTTTGTATGCTTATACTAAGCTATTATTTTTAGAAAAGGTGATTGAATGATTTTTAAAAAATTTTTAAGAAAAAGTCAAGAAGAGTTAGAAGCAGCGAATCAACTTTCTCTTCAAGAAATCAACAATACAGTTGATGTTCCTAAAGAAGGAAGCTTTTTAAAGAAAGTCCTTGCTTATAGTGGGCCGGGAGCATTAGTAGCGGTCGGTTATATGGATCCCGGTAACTGGATTACCTCTATCGCTGGTGGTGCTCAATATGCGTATAGCCTATTATTCGTAATACTTATATCGAATCTTATCGCAATGCTTCTTCAATCAATGTCTGTAAGATTAGGTATCGTTACTGGTATGGACTTAGCTCAAGCTACTAGAAAACATACTGGTAAAAAAATGGGAGTTGTGCTTTGGATAATTACCGAGCTAGCTATTATGGCTACTGATATTGCAGAAATAATCGGTAGTGCTGTAGCACTAAAATTATTATTCGGTATTCCATTACTAATAGGAGTTATTATAACTATCTTCGATGTGTTCTTACTATTATTATTAGCACATTTTGGATTTAGAAAAATCGAAGCTATTGTGGCTACTTTAATTTTTACGATTTTAATAATATTCTTCTATGAAGTTTTATTGGCTAATCCTAATACCGGAGAATTAATAAAAGGATTCATTCCAAATAAAGAAGTAATTAGTAATAAAGGTGCATTATTTATCGCCTTAGGTATCGTAGGTGCTACAGTTATGCCTCATAATCTATACTTACATTCTTCTATTGTGCAAGCAAGAAGATACGACAGAAAAGATAATAAAGTTAAGAAAGATGCAATTAGATTTTCTACTATAGATTCTAATATCCAGCTATCAATAGCATTCGTTATAAACTGTTTACTATTAGTTCTAGGTGCTGCATTATTCCATGGACATGGTGACAGCCTTGGTCGTTTTACTGATTTATACAATGCTTTACAAGATAGTAGTATAGTTGGTGCCATTGCTTCGCCTCTTCTTAGTACATTGTTCGCAGTAGCGCTTTTGGCCTCAGGACAAAACTCTACTATTACTGGAACATTATCAGGGCAAATAGTTATGGAAGGTTTCATCCACATGAGACTTCCTATGTGGATTAGAAGAATGCTGACACGTGTAATTGCAGTAATGCCGGTTGTTATTTGTTTAATAATCTTTGGAGATAGTGAACAAGCAATTGAGAGTTTACTAATTTATACACAAGTATTCTTGAGTATTGCTCTACCAATATCTATTATTCCATTAACACTCTATACATCAGACAAAAAACTTATGGGAGATTTCGTTATTAAACCATGGATGAAGATCGTTGCGTGGATCTGTACAGTAGTATTGATAATCTTGAATTTCTGGTTAATAATATCAACATTCATATAAACTAATTGGACTGATTTTTGTCAGTCCAATTTTTTCATTTCTTAATATATACATAATCTCACATCTTCTATACTTCATAAA
>NZ_JAPWCB010000023.1:0-19213 GCF_041433745.1 Gemella sp. 27098_8_149
AAGAAAAAATCTAAGCAGCAAAATGCTGCCTAGATTTCATTTCCTGTTTTTCTCCATGCCCCGAATTTGACAAAGAGCCAAAACTCTAAGCTAGGTAAAACTAGCTAGAGTTTTTTTATTATGGTTAATCTGCATATATTCGTTACATAATAAGTAAAAGAGTGATTCGATAAAATCTATACGATTTTCGAATCACTCTTTCCTATTTTATACTATTTTAAATTATCTAATGCAGCTATTCTTTCTTTAACACTATCATATTGTTCTTGATATGTTGCTTGTTTTTCTTTTTCTTTAGCTACAACCGCTTCTGGAGCAGAACCAACAAATTTTTCATTAGAAAGTTTTTTGTTTACTCTATCTAATTCTTGTTGTAATTTTTCTAATTCTTTTCCTAGACGTTCTTTTTCTTTGTCTACATCAATTAAATCACTTAATGAAACGTAGATTTCAGCACCTGGTAAGATACGACTGATGTCAGTTTCGCTTGCTTCTACTTCGCGTTCGATAATAAGTTCGCTAGGACGAGCGAATTTCTCTAAGTACGCACTACCACTTAATAATACTTCTTTTACGCTATCTTGTGAGTATTTAATCTTAATAGGAATCTCACGAGACATTGGCGCATTCACTTCACTACGGATGTTACGTACTGCAGTAATTACATCTTGGATGAATTGCATATCTTCAGTTTCTTTTTCAAATACTAGACTTGCATCAACTTTAGCAAATTCACTAGTTACAATACTATCTCCTGTGTGAGGAATGTGTTGCCAGATTTCTTCAGTTACGAATGGCATAAATGGATGTAACATTTTTAGAGAAGCATCAAGTACATATACTAAAATAGATTTAGTAGTTTTCTTAGCAGCTTCATCTTCTCCATTTAATGAAATCTTAGCAATTTCAATATACCATGAACAGAATTCTTCCCATACGAAGTTGTATAGAATACGGCTTGCTTCACCAAACTCATATTTTTCGAATAATCTTTCGAAATCTTCAATAGTTTTAGCAAGTTTTGTTAAGATATATTTATCAGCTAATGTTTTTTCTCCAGTTAAATCAATATCACTGTATTCAAAACCTTCAAGGTTCATAATTACGAAACGAGAAGCGTTCCAAATTTTATTGATATAGTTCCAACTTGCTTCGATTTTCTCAGTTGAGTAACGTAAGTCTTGACCTGGTGTTGAGTTAGTAGCTAAGAAGTAACGTAAGCTATCAGCTCCGTATTGTTCGATTACTTCCATTGGATCTACACCATTACCAAGTGATTTACTCATCTTACGACCTTGTTCATCACGAACTAATCCGTGGATTAAGCAATCTTCAAATGGACGAGTTCCTGTAAATTCTAATCCTTGGAATACCATACGAGCAACCCAGAAGAAGATAATGTCATATCCAGTTACTAAACAACTATTTGGATAGTAACGTTTGAAATCTTCACTTTCTAAATCTGGCCATCCTAATGTAGAGAATGGGAATAATGCTGAAGAGTACCAAGTATCAAGAACATCTTCATCTTGAACATAGTTTTCAATATCTTTTGGTGGGTTTACATCAACATAAACTTCACCAGTTTCTTTGTGGTACCATGCTGGGATACGGTGTCCCCACCATAATTGACGAGAAATACACCAGTCTTGGATATTTTCCATCCAAGTATTTAACGTATTTTCAAAACGTGGTGGATAGAAGTTAACTTTTCTATCTGCATCTTTTTGATTTTCTAATACTTTATCAGCAAGAGGTTTCATGTCAACAAACCATTGTTTAGAAAGATATGGTTCAACAACCGCACCACTACGCTCAGAGTGTCCTACTGAGTGAAGGTGTTTTTCAATCTTGAAGCATACTCCACTTTCTTGTAAATCAGCGATAAGAGATTTACGACATTCGAAACGATCCATACCGTTATATTTATCAGCATGTTCATTCATAACAGCACCTTCATCCATAACGATGATACGTTCTAGGTTATGACGTTCACCAACTTCAAAGTCGTTTGGATCGTGAGCAGGTGTTATTTTAACTACTCCACTTCCGAAATCTTTTTCTACATATTCATCTGCAATAACAGGAATTTCTTTATTTGTTACTGGTAAAAGAACTGTTTTACCAATATATTTTTGATATCTTTCATCTTCAGGATGAACAGCAACCGCAGTATCTCCGAATAAAGTTTCTGGACGAGTAGTTGCTACTTCTAAATAGTCTCCACTTCCATCAGCTAAGAAATATTTAAGGTGATAGAATGCACCTTCTACGTCTTTGTGAATTACTTCGATATTAGATAATGCAGTTCTTTGAACTGGATCCCAGTTGATAATTTTCTCACCACGATAGATTGTACCATTGTTGTAGTGATCTACGAAAATTTTAGTTACTGCTTTGTTTAATCCTTCATCTAATGTAAATCTTTCTCTTGAATAGTCTAAACCTAATCCAAGTTTAGCCCATTGTGCACGAATATATCCAGCATATTCTTCTTTCCATTCCCATGCACGTTCTAAGAATTTTTCACGACCTAAGTCATAACGACTTAATCCTTCTTCACGCATTTTAGCTTCTACTTTAGCTTGTGTAGAAATACCAGCGTGGTCCATTCCTGGAAGATAAAGCACATCAAATCCTTTAAGACGTTTGTAACGTGTTAACATATCTTGTAAAGTTGTATCCCAAGCATGCCCAATGTGTAACTTACCAGTAACGTTTGGTGGTGGAATTACGATTGTATATGGATTCTTTTTACTTTTATTATCAGCTTTAAAAACTTCTTTTTCCAACCACCAGTTGTAGCGATTATTTTCTACTTCGGTCGGATTATATTTTGTAGACATTTCAGTCATGACTGTTCCTCCTAAATTTTTATTTTATTATTAATTATTATTTTCTTTTACTAGTTATATTGGTGATATTTTTTTCTAGGTAAAAAAAATAACCTCCATCCTTACATAAGGACGAAAGTTTCCGTGGTACCACCTTTATTCTAATTATATAAATTAGCACTTAATAAGATTAACGCTCTAACCACGTTTAAAGCTACTTACTTTCACTCTAAATGCTCACCGGCTACTTCAAAGTCCTGCCTAGGAGAAATCTCTCAACCACTGATTTCTTTTCTGTATCCTACGGTACGCAAGAACTTTTACTTATCGGCTCATCGCATATATTTTATAATTAAAATATGTTTAATATAATAACATACTTTTTTTTATAATGCAAGTAAAATGAAAACTTTGTAAATTTAACTGTGAAAGAACGTTAATATCTATAACGTCCCTTACCTGTTATAAATTTGACAATCTCAAGAAATAATAGTACATTATCTTTAGATTGGAGGAGGTGCTATTATGCCAAACATTAAATCAAATACATATTTATGTGAAAATTACAATGAACTCTCTTCATTTTGTCATAAAACAGGTGAACCCATAATTATTACCAAAAATGGTCAAGAAGATCTTGCTGTTATGAGCATTGATTTATTCAATAAGTTCATGGGAAGATACGAACTATATCAACTTCTTGAACAAAGTGAATCTGATTTTACAAACTGTCGTACCCATACTTTTGATGATTCCATGAGAAATTTAAGAGAGGAACTAAAAAAGTACTTCAATGATTAGAAATCTAATTCCATCATTGAAGTATTTTTTTAAATATTAGTCTTCTTTTTTATTTTTCCATGCAGTTGCATTATCTAACTTAATTGGTAAATTATCTAGATAAAACTCTGGATCTTTTCCTTGTTTATGTTGTTTCACGTAGTCTTTTAATACTACATAAACTACACCAGAAAGACCGATAATAGCGATTAAGTTAAGTAAACTCATAATACCCATTGTTACATCGGCAATTCCCCAAACTAAGTTTAAATCTAATACGCTTCCTACATACACAAAGATACATACGATAACACGATAAACATTTACAGCCCATTTCTTAGGAAGTAAGTATTGAATGTTTGTTTCTCCGTAGTAGTAGTTACCAATTACAGAACTATATCCGAATAAGAAAATAGCTACGATTAAGAAGATTGTTCCTATGCTTCCTACTTGTGAAGTTAAAGCAGCTTGTGTAAGTTGGATACCTTGTAACTTATCAGCACCATATTCAACACCAGGATATAGTAAAATTAAGAATGCTGTTGCTGTACATACTAAACATGTATCGAAGTAAACTCCTAAAGTTTGGATAAATCCTTGTTTAGCTGGGTGAGTACTATCAGCTGTCGCCGCTGCATTAGGAGTTGATCCTAAACCAGCTTCGTTAGTGAACATACCACGTTTAATTCCTAAAAGAATTGATGTTCCCATACCAATTACTCCACCACCTACTTGTTCAAGACCAAATGCTGATTTAACGATTTGAACAAGAACACCAGGTAACTTATCAATGTTAATAACCATAATAACTAATACGATAAATAAGTACGCTACCGCCATTACTGGTACTAACCATTGAGTAATTTTAACAACTTTTGTTACTCCACCAAAAATTACGAAAATTGTAAGAATTAATAAAGCAATTCCTGCAATATGACTATCTATATTATAAACTTGTAATGCTTGTGCTATAGTGTTAGTTTGAACTGAGTTGAATGCTACACCATATGTTATTGAAATAACAATCGCGAATAACACACCCATCCATTTTTGTCCAAGACCTTTTTCCATATAGTAAGCAGGTCCACCACGATAAACACCTTTTCTATCACGAACTTTATATACTTGGGCTAATGTTGATTCGGCAAAAGATGAAGCTCCACCAAAAAGCGCCATTACCCACATCCAGAATACTGATCCAGGTCCACCCATTGCAATCGCAATAGCAACCCCTGCAATTGTACCAGTACCTACTCGTGACGCAGCTGAGATTGTAAATGCTTGGAAAGCAGATACTCCTTTTTGTTCTCCGTCTTTGCCTACTTTAGGCTTTTCAGTAATAAGTCTGAACATTTCTTTGATGTAAGTAAATTGAACAAACTTAGTACTAAATGTAAAATAAATACCAGTTACCATTACTAACCCTATTAGGAAATAAGTCCACATAAAGTCATTAACGGTAGTTAATAATTCTAAAAATCTATCCATTAAGAGTCAACTCCTCATTAAATTTGTTATATTACGTTCTCTATTATACTTTAAAACACACTACAATTGTAAATGTACGTTAGAAAATCTAACATACTGGTATCATAAGTTAACAATACTTTAAATACTTTACTGGAAAATTACTGAAAATCATGAAAATCTTACATAAAAAATCCAGGAGATTTAAACATTACATTTAAATCACCCAGATTTTCCACATTAAACATATTCAATTCTATTTACTTCTTCATTGTTGTTCATTTGATAATTATTCACAGGATAAGGATAGTCACCCATTGGATAGCTATCCATTCCATTATACATAACAGGAACAACTAATTTTCTATCGCGAGCTTTCAGAATAGAATCAATCTCATAACTAGTTAGATTGTTATAATCTAACTTTTCTTGAAGAACATATTTACCACTTCTAACTCTAGCTCTAATGTCTGTAGCTGCAACAAAGTATACAACCATAAATATAATATTAAATGCAAATTCAAATAGTAAGAAAATATTGCTTAATGTACTATTATCCTGAAAAATAAATGTACTAAACATAGATAATACTGTTAATCCAGCTTGAATGTATAATACTATTCTTCTACCTTTGGTGTCAAGAATAGGTAGATACATAATAAATAACATAATAAAATTAAACACTGAGATTACTAATCCAGCAATTATCAATACTACCAAAACTAAAATCAGTGTTGGTGCAAATTCTTCATAAAATTTACCACTTGTAAGCGGGAAGTTAATTAACGCAAATACAAATCCTCCTATAACCATCATAGGAATCATAAAAGTTATTATATAGGCAATTCCCCAATTTTTCTTCCAAACACGCCCTTTATATTCTTTATAAATTCTATAAGTATTATAATACGGTATAAATGCGAGTCCAGCTTTAACACCAAGTATATCGAACATAATTTTTGAAAAAATTGCCGTAATAATATATCCGAAAATTACTATAATAAAAAATACAATTAAAGCTATAGCCAATATCTGACTTAGCAGATGTTCATCTATTTCAAACATAAGAATTCCTCCTTTATTTTATATAATTATTTTAAATTACATTATCATCCAATACATAATAATTCGTTGTTTTAGAAATTCTAGGTACGACTAGCTTTCTCTCACGAGCTTTTAGAGTTGCATTTACTTCAAAACTATCCATAGTCCCATAATCTAATTTTTCCTGAAGAACATATTCTCCACTTCTAATTCTAGCTCTAACTTCTCTTGCCGATAAAAGATAAACAATCGTAAATACAACAGAAAAAATCATTTGTATCTTCACTAACAATAGAGAATCAAAATGAGGATCTATTTTAAGAATGATACTATTTCCAAATACAACTAACAATGTTAGTGCAGCTTGAATATACAATACCACTCTTCTACCTTTTGTATTAAATATTGGTAAATACATAGTGAATAACAGGATAAAATTAAACACTGAGATTATCAATCCACCAACTACCAATACTACCAAACCTAAAATTAGAGTCAGTGCATAATAGTCATAAAATCTATCACCTGTAATTATAGGTAAGTTAATTAATGTAAATACGAATACTCCTATGACTGCCATCGGTAACGCAAAAGTTAATAGATATGTAACTCCCCAATTTCTCTTCCAAACACGACCTTTATACTCTTTATAAATCCTATAAGTATTATAAAATGGTATAAGCGATAAAATCGGTTTAACACCAAGTATATCAAACATAATTTTTGAAAAGATAACTGAAATAATATATCCAATACTACCGTATAGAATAGCTATCCCTCCGAAGATATCAAATAATACTTCTAACATATGATTATTAAATCCAAACATAACTTTCCTCTTCTCTTCTATTCTACATCATAAAATTCGTCTAACACATAAGTTGTTACGGGTTTAACATATAATTCATATTTAGCTACTAAATCAGCAATGATGTCACCATCAATTAATGTTATAGTTCTAGTCCCCTGGCGAGACGCTTCTATAGCAGCCTTTGAGAATTTTGATGTTGTGATAAATATACCAAATTCAGCATTATATTTATCCATTGCCCCTCTAAACTTATCTATTTCTGGAGAAGGAACATTCCCTTCCCATCTTTTTGCCTGAATAGCAACTCTAGCAGTTCGAAAATCATCACTTGTTATATATCCGAAGCCATCTAATCCACCATCATTAGATACTTGAATACCTATCTTTTCATCCATTTCAACATTCATCTTAGAAACAAGTTTTCTTGCGAACATCTCAAATTTTGCTGGACTGAATTTTTTTAATTTTCTAATTAGCTCATCTCTCCACTGATCTTCTACAATTTCTTTTTCATCTTCAGAAACTACTTCTTCAAGATCAGCAACCTCTTTTTTTCGTTTAATTCCCTTATTAATTTCTTTATATAAAGCCGAAAAATCTATAGTCTCAAGAGTAGCTTCTCGTCCTTTATTTGTTAGAGTATATACTTTATCATTTTTCTTTAAAAATTCCGCTTTTTCTAAATAACTCAAAGTAAAATTAAAGAAAAACTTGAATGGAGAATACTCTCTATTACTTTTTTTTGAGATACGACGAAAATCAATATATTCTTCAGTTATAACTTCTGAATTTTTTCTAAAATACTCTACTATTGCTCTTTTTGTGTCACTTCCACCTTTTTTTCTAAGTGCAATAATTATTTCTTTAGAAATAACATTCTCTTTCTGACTGTTTGTTATTTTAAATATATCCACAAACTATCCTCCTTTCTTACATCGATTCTTTCACCTTTATTATACTAAAAATCTTTATAAATTAATAGTAAAAAAAGAATGAAATCACCTAAAAAGGCAACTTCATTCTTTATAATTATTTATGATAGCTTGCACCTGTTATTATACGGTAAGCTCTATACACTTGTTCAAGTAAAACAACACGCATCATTTGATGTGGAAACGTCATTCTACTAAACGATAATGCAAAATCACTGCGTTTTTTCACACTGTCAGAAAGACCATAACTTCCACCAATTACCAATGCCACATCACTCTTACCTGTAAGCATTAAATTATCAATTTTTGATGCAAATTCTTCACTCGATAGATTTTTACCTAAAATTTCCAAAGTAATAACATATTGATTATCTTTAATTTTTGATAATATGTTGTTACCTTCTTTTTCCATCGCAAGAGCTATTTCTGAATCATTCTCTACCTTTACTTTTTCATCAGAAATTTCAATAGTATTTAACTTAATATATGCTCCAAGACGTTTTTCATATTCTTTTATAGCATCTCTATAAAATTTCTCCTTAACTTTACCTACACAAATCAAAGTTACTTTCATCAGAACCTCTTTCTATCTATACATCTTTGCCAAGAACAAATTTTTCAATAGCATAAGCAAAACCATCTTCATCATTTGACTTAGAAATAAAATTCGCCGCTTCTTTTAAAGTAGGACTAGCATTATCAACCGCAACTCCCATACCAGCAAACTCAATCATGCTTAAATCATTAAGACCATCACCTAATGCCATTACATTCTCATTTGTTAAACCAAGTTTTTTACATAATGAATCTAAAGATACTCCTTTAGAAATACCCTTATCGTTAATCTCGATAAAGAATGGTTTAGACATAGCTACTTCATAGTCATCACCTAATTCAAGTGCAAGTTTATCTTTCACCGCAACAGCTTCATCAGGATGTTTAAGAATTATTACCTTAGCAGCTCCTTCTTTAATATCGTCTTTCATATTTTCACTAATTACTAATTCTGCACTTACTAAACCAGACTCAATTCGTGCATATTCATTATCACGATTCGTAAGAACTTTCCCACCTTGGTAAGTAAGAATATCACAATCATTCTCCAAAGCAACATCTATTAAGAACTTAATTCTCTCAGGAGATAAAAACTTCTCATAGATTACTTCATTCGTTTTAAGATTAGCGATTCTAGCTCCATTAAATGAAAGTAAGTAGTTATCATAACTATCAAGTTGTAAATCTTCTACTATACTCATCATTCCAAAATCAGGTCTACCTGATGCTAAAATAACCTTAATATCTTGTTTCTTACACTCTTCAATTACTTCTCTATTTTTCTTAGAAATCTCACGATCACTATTTAATAGCGTATCATCAATATCTGTAACAACTAATTTTATCATACAAAAGCTCCTTTAGTAGATTTCAATAAATCTATAATCTTATCAATTTATATATTTCACTTCTATACATTATATCAGATATCACTATTCTCTCATAGCAAAAAAGAGAAATCATATCAATCTGATATGACTTCTCCGTTTTTCATTTGTATATTTAGTTCTCTCTTTTTATTTAATATCCAGCTGTTTACCTTTTTTTAAAAATTTATTCTTTAAATAATTTTCAAGACTCATATTTATTTACACCATATTTTGAAAATTATACTTTATACAAAATTATAATACTAAAAGAATTTTACAATATTTATATAGTTAAAGAGATTTAGAATACCAACTCTAAATCTCCTTTATTGAAATTACAGCATATCTAACGTTCCGCCTTTTATTGCTACACGTTCCATATTTTTTAACATTATTATTCCTAGTATTAAAAATATAGAAGCTAAACTCACCTCTCCTCTAACTAGATATAAGTTATTTATCACACTTTCACCACTTAGTAATCTTTGTGCTAATAATATTGAACGTGTTAGTGGCAACATATAACAAAACTGCTCTACTAAATGTGGAAAGCTACTAACTGGAAAGTTTGCTCCTGTAAATATTAGAAGTACTTTATCTATTGTGTTAGTCACTAAATGAATTTCAGTCGTTAACAGTATAAAACACGAGAAGAAAAATCCAAAACAAGTTGCAGTGAAAATCGCAAGTATTAAAATCAAAATAAATTCTAAAACTTTTTGAACAGTCCATACTAATCCTAATGTTACACTAAGAACACTAATCCCAAAAACTACTGAAATGAAACTTAAAAGCATCGTAGAAATCGCACTCGATAATAAAACTTCTGAAATACTAGTCTTTGTTGCAAGCATTAACGATAACGTTCCACTAGCGCGCTCTCTTGCAAGTTGTAATCCTACTCTATAAATTGCTGAAAAGGCACTTGTTACTATCGCGTTACTTATAACCCATTTTTCAATATTTTCTGCTCCATAAACATAATATCCAACTAAAGAATAACACATCATTTGCATTAATGGGATTAATAAATCAATAGTAAAGAATGTACGCCAATCACTAAGTACAGAAGCCATTTTATATGAAAATCTAATTCTTCTAAAAAATCTAGATATATTCTCCATATTAAAACACCTCCAATGTTCCATTTACTACACAAAGTTTTTTTATTTTTTTAAATGAAAATATACTAATTATAAAATAAATAGCAGTAATGAAAACTAAAATCAATGCTACTCTTAACAATTCTTCATTACTTCCACCTTGAACAGCTAATTTATATCCTTCCATAGCCCATGTTGGGCTTAATAAATATGAAAAATACTGAATAAATTTTGGAAAAATCGATATTGGAAAGACCATTCCAGTTAACATTATTATTGGATAATCAATTACGTTCATAAGTACGCTTATTTTTCTTGATAGAGTAAATAAACCTGCCATCATAAAACCGACAGCTATCATAGAAATTATCATTAACAATGTAATTAAAATAAAATATAGAAAATTAGAAAATACTATATTTATATTAAATAAGATTTTTACAGTTAACATATTAAGTCCAAAACTAAACATTCCCCAAAATGTATTACCTAATATTTTTCCAAAAATAATATTTTCGAACCCTATCGGTGAAGTGAAAATCATCGGCATGGTTCCCATCCACTTTTCTCTATCCATGTCACTCGCTGATGAGAAACAAATACTTCCCCAAAATGTAGATATCCCAGCTCCTATAAAGGCATAAAGCATAAAATCTTCGATACTACGATTTTGATATATCATACCTAATAAAATGCCACTCAGTATAGGACTAATAAAAATACAAAATCTAAACATCGGTCGTGCTATCGATTGCTTCATCTGAACCCTTGCACTCATTAAAATAGCCCTCATATTATTTCTCCCCCAATAATTCTATATAAATATCTTCCAACGTTATTTCTAGGTTTTGTTTATTTCTCTCCTCTTGCTCACGAATTTTTTTCGCTTTTATTTCTTCTTTTCGTTCGTAAGAAACAAGATTTTGTAATCCTACCACATCATCTAGGGCAAGCAGTTCACCTTTTTTTATTATTGCAATTCTATTGCAAAGTTCTTCTGCTTCAGGCATATAATGAGTTGTTAATAATATAGTTACGCCATCTTTGGCTAATTCTTTAATAAGTTCACGAAGTTCTTTTGCTCCTATTGGGTCTAGACCTATACTAGGCTCATCTAAAAATATTATTTTCGGATTATTGAGTAATGAACGTGCAATCTGTAATCTTTGTTTCATACCTTTTGAAAAGGTTTCTACTTTTTTATCAATAAATTCACTAAGACCAACACGTTTTATTAAATTTTCAATAAGTTCATTTTGCGCTTTACGTGGGATTTTATAAAGATCAGCAAAATATGCTAGGTTATCTCTTGCACTTAGTCGCCAGTATAGGCTACGCTCTCCACCAAAAACAAAATTTATATGCTCTCTAACCTTTTTGGCTTCATGAAAAGTATCAAAACCTAAAACTTTTACACTCCCCTCACTTGGTGCAAGCATCGTAGTTAAAATTTTTATCGTTGTTGTTTTACCAGCGCCATTAGGTCCTAACAAACCAAAAATTTCTCCTTCTTTCACTGAAAATTCTATTCCTTTTATAGCTTCAAATTCACCATTTTCCGAGGTCTTAAAACTTCTTTTCAGACCCTTTACATCTATTATATTATCCATCACTTTCTCCATTTTCTAAAATATTCTAACCTATACTTTTTAACAACTAATTATTCAAATCCCTTAATAGAAAGACTTCAATAATGTTTATTTGTATTCTACTTTAAGTTGTTATTTCTGTAATAACTAACTTTATCATACAAAAGTTCCTTTAGTAGATTTCAATAAATCTATAATCTTATCTATTTGTATATTTTATTTCTTTACATTATATCAAATATCACTGCTCTCTCATAGTAAAAAAGAGAAATCATATTAGATTGATATGACTTCTCCGTTTTTCATTTGTATATTTAGTTCTCTCTTTTTATTTAATATCCAGCTGTTTACCTTTTTTTAAAAATTTATTCTTTAAATAATTTTCAAGACTTATATTTATTTTACACCATCATTCTCATGTAATAAATATAATTGGACCTTCATATAGATTAAAGGATAAAACATTTCCTAAATCCACTAATTAATTTTGACTAATTGTATCATTTTATTTTGTCTTTATTGTATATTTTTACGTTGACATTAACACCTACAAATCGCAAGAAAAATAAATTAGCTGATTTTTAACCCGTAAAACAAAAAAAGACCTACCGTAGACTAAAAAATCTACGATATGTTTAAACTCTATCTCTAAATAAATATATTATGAAATTCTTATTCTCTCTTCAACACAATTAAACAACTACATTTTTAAACTTTTTATATTAGTATTTTATAATTATAACTTACTTTATTCTATCTCTATACATCCAATTGAATATCCATTGAAGATTTATAGATGGTTCGTTATTTTCCAGTTCTTCCAATATTGGTTTAAAATTCTCATAAATTTCTTCCTTTATTTTATTTTCATTTACTGTTGATATATCTACATATTGCCTATTGTTACCAGCATCTACAACTTTTTTCAACTTAAAATTTTCATCAAAATAATAATTTTTTCTCTTATCATCTCTATAATCATATGTGTGTGCATTCTCATAAAACCAATACGTAAAATAAACATCTTTTTCAACATTTTGAACTATCTTAATTTCTTGAATTTTATGTTTATATTTAAAACCATCTTTCTTACCAAAATAATCTAAATTCTCTGTAAACATCATCAATTCTAAATCTCTAACATTCCTACTTGGTGAATGTTTCGCATAATACACTGAACTACCTTTTAAATTTATATCCCCTATAAACCAAATTGTTGCTAACGCCAATATCACTAGCGTAATTTTTTTTATCATTTTTCTTATTTCCTTTCTTAAAACCATTTTTTTAACCAATTTTTTGCTTTATTATATTTATCTGATATCCAATTACTTGCTGGCTTAATAACTTTGTTATAAATAGGCTCTACAAAAGGTTTGACTACTTTATTATATACTGGTTTGATTATATTATTATAAATTGGTCTTACTACATTTTTAAACTTTTTATATTAGTATTTTATAGTTATAATTTACTTTATTCTATCTCTGTATACCCAGTTGAAAATCCACTGCAAATTAATAAATGGCTTATTTTCTTCTGATTCTTTTAATATAGGTTTAAAATCATCATATATTTCTTCTTTTATTTTATTTTCATCTACTGTTGATATATCTTTATAATAACGAACTTCTTTAGAATTATATATACCTTTCAATTTTAAAAAATTATCAAAATAATAATCTAGTCCATCCTCATGCATATATGCATATTCATAGTTATCGTCATTTACACTGTGTCCATATGATAGATATACATTTTTTGTAGTATTTTGTATAGTTTTATCTCCGTCAACTTCATATCTAAACCCTTCACGGTTAGCACTTGCCTGTATATTTTCTACCAACATCATTATTTCTAAATCCCTAGTATTACTACTTGGTGAATGTTTTGCATAATACACTGAACTACCTTTTAAATTTATATCCCCTATAAAATAAATTGTCGCTAACGCCAATATCACCAGTATAATTTTTTTTATCATTTTGCTCATTTCCTTTCTTAAAACCATTTTTTTATCCAGTTTTTTGCTTTATTATATTTACCTGATATCCAATTACTTGCTGGCTTAATAACTTTGTTATAAATAGGCTCTACAAAAGCTTTGACTACTCTATTATATCCTGGTTTGATTATATTATTATAAATTGGTCTTACTGCATTATTGTACACAGGTTTTACGACCCTATTATTTACAAAGATTATAATCAATCTTACAACAGCATTATAAATTGGCTTAACTACTCTATTAACAATAGGTTTTATAATCTTATTGTTAATCTTATTTTAGGCTACTACTTTCTAACGATTACTAAACTTTTAAACGATTTATGTTTTCTTTAAAGAATATTTAAATCCTATAATATATCAAAAATATTTTTACCTATTCTTTTATATATCTAACTCGTTGAAACTACTTAATAACAAGCCTTTTATAACGTTCAATTGTATTTTAATTTACGTTGTTATTTCTGTAACAACTAATTTTATCATACAAAAGCTACTTTAGTAGATTTCAATAAATCTATGATCTTATCAATTTATATATTTTGCATCTATACATTATATCAGATTACACTGCTCTCTCATAGCAAAAAAGAGAAATCATATCAGATTGATACGACTTCTCCACTTTTCAAATGAATTTCTATTCTTTTTTATGAATTATTATTTATTCCTCGTTCTATTTCTTTTTTTAAAAACTTATGATAAATTTTCTCCTTTTAACGCTTTTCAAATTTCAATAAAACAAATATTCCCAAGCCGAACAGTATTGTTAATATGTTCAAAGATACTCCAAGAACTTTTATATTGTCATAAACGAAAGGTATTAATAAAAACAAGACACCAAATACTGAATAAAAACTAGTTATAATAGCGTGAACAGCTCCAAGATCTTCCCCTTCATAATCATCGTAAAGCATTTTTTCAAAGAAGTTTCCAGAAACTCCTATTACGACAAAGGTGATAAAGAAAAACAATAATTTTAGATAACTATTATCTATTATAAATACTAATAAAAAGCTAGTTCCCGATATCAAATAATCCATATAAAAGAAATTTTTGGGAGGAACTTTTACAAAAGGTGCAACCATCGCTCCTACTAAGTCTGCACCACGCCATACAGAAAGAACTAAGGCTAACCATTTTACATCAATATTTATGCTAATAAGATAAAGCGGAAGCAATTTTAAAAGCAAGTCAGTAGCACCACTAAGAAATGCTTCGATAACAATTATCTTTGACGCTGCATTTCGTGAAAACAACGTCTTTATATTGCCGATTATACTAGCCTCAATCATCTCTTCTGTTTCCTCAGCTTCTTCGATAGTTTGAATACTTTTATTAAGGTTTAACTTTGTAAAGAAGTATACCCCCGCTAAAAAGATTGGAATACTTAGTTTCATAAGTGATAAATAAGTGATAAAACCAAGTAATAGCGACGCAATGAAATTGCTAAGTATATCTAATGAGTTTGATGTAAAATATTGAATATCAACTGATTTATTAATCAAATTATTATCATTATTAAGAACTTCTGGTGTCACTTTTACATTTAATGAAGTAAGAACACAATTCACTAAGTTAAATAAAAAGTTATAAATAAATATAAAAGCAATATGAGCTTTATTAACTAATGCAACTATTAAAAGACTAACTAAGATAATATGCATAATTTGGAAACAGAGAATCCAAAATTTTGTATTTTTTATCTTATTAAAGAAATAACTATATGAAAATGCTACAAGCGATGGAATCATTCCTATTAAAGCGAACGACGTCAAAGTACTCGCTTCTATATTATATACATCTACCAAAGCAATCGTTATTGCAACCATATAAAAGCTATCTGCTATATTCAATACTGAACGCCCTAAGATTAGATTAATAAAATTCTCAGGAAAAATTTTTAGTAATTTCAAAATTATACACCTCCCATGTGAGTAGGTTGATTTAAATTATATCTTTCATATTTCCAAAACCTGTAAGTTCTGAAAACACATTATATGATATCATTCCAGAAGCCATAAATGGAATTGGAGTCATTATACTCGATTGTGCTTTTTTATCCAATATACTATCATCATTTATCATATTATCACCATAAAAGTCACTTAAGCTCATTGTTCTTTTTGGATCAATATATGCAAAGTTTATCGTTGTTGACGCGTAAGAACCTGTTATAAATGACTTATTGTATTGAAACAATAAATCACTAAACCAGTAATCAATCTCTATAAACAGAGTATCAGCTCAACAAATTGCTATATCAAAATCATATTTTATAAGAATATTTTCCAACTCATTTTTACTATTAATCTTGCAATTAACAGATATTACCTTCCACCTACTCGGTATTCATATTGTTTTGATGGCTTATGTTTTTCAACCTAATTTATTTTATGAATATATATTAGCACTGATATATTATATAGTCAATTCTTTTTTTCTGAAAAAAGACAATAAATATCTGAAAAATAACAAAAATATATTAATAACTTATAATATAAATTAATAATATGAAAATTGCGAATTTTAATATTAAAGAAAACTAATAAAGTTTTTTTAAATACAAGAATATTATATCTAATTACATATACTAATCTCTCTTTACTTTTGAGTGTCTAATCTAATTATACAATCTCCCATAAAATGTACGTTTTATTGTCTTTTATTGACTTTAACACAAAAGTACGTTACAATGAAAGCGTTAATAATAGAAATATGATTTGAGCTATCTGTAATATTATTCTCTACATTAATAAAAGAGGTTATATTTCATGAATAAAAATTTTAAACTTATACGTACTATTCTTTCTACTAGTCTTTTAATCACCCCTATATCTTCTATATAATTAAGTTATTTTTTCTTTATCTTAGGTAAATATTATTCGTCTCAAATAAAACAATAATAAAGTATGTAGGAGGTAACAAAATGAGTACTGAAAAATATATAGAAATAGCAATATTCGCTGTATTAACAGGCCTGTTATCAGGAACAGGTTCATATTTCGTCAATAAAAAAATAGAAAAATTAAAAGAAAATAGAAGAGAAAAAAGAAAAAAGAAAAAAGATAAGTAATTAACTTAATCAATATTGCGAGCCACTTTAAAAAATTAATTTCAATGAAATCATAATTCTTTAGTCTCATTGATAAATACCTAAATAAAAAATGGAGATAATAATGACACAAAACATATTAACTTGTTTTAAATTTATAACAATTATTAATATAATAAATTATGTAATAACAAAGAACACATTCATAATAAATTATTTACTTATATGTACACTTTTCGGAATATTCTACATAATAATAGATTCAGATAAAAATAAATTAAATATATTAACTGATAAAATCGATATAATTTTATTACTAATTTTTACAAGTATAATAAATATCCTTTACATAATTAATATAAAAATAACAAATTTAAAATATATTATTTTTATATCGCTATCTTATATAATCATTAAATATATAATAAAGAAAAAGACTAGTTAACTATAGTAATAGCCCTCAAAGTTTAGACAAATTTTGAGGGCTATTACCAATGCTTAATTTGATATATTTTAGTAATTTACTGATAAATAATTCTTTTGTGATGGTTACACCTAATTCAAACTATATAGAAAAGAGCCTTTCTTTTTAGAGTCGCGACTCCTACGACTACATCAAATTGAGAGTATTTTCTTTTAAAAGTCGGTATTACTCTCCGACTTCTTCTATACTTATTATATCGAAATAACTAACCAACGTCAAATTAATACATAGTAATATTATTATGGAAAAAGAATGAAATTCTTTTAAAAATTTGGTAAATATTACTTCCTTTTTTACTTTTTGAATTATATAATCTTATTTTGTAGAATTTTTCTTCTCATTGCAATAATCTATTATATATAAAATAATCTCAACTACTAAAAAAATTATAGCAATTTTGATCACCTTTGGAAAGAAAATACAAAATATAGCTATTGGTATTAATCCTGCCGGTAATTGTTGTTTATTCTTTTTAAAAATAGGTTGAGATTTTCTTCTAAACATAAAATATATAAAACCAATAGTTATAGTTGCAACGATAGATCCTAATATACTGTCCATTACCAATAACCTCCTCTTACATTTGAAGTTTCATATTCTGTATATGTTTATAGTGCTGTTAAACTTTACACCTTTATTGTAATATGAAAATATAATGGTAGCAATACGAAAATCTCAGTAAAATATTTTTTAATTATTCTTTATATTATATTTCTAAATATTTATATGATAGCTCTTTCATTTTATATATATGTATGATAATATATGTGTAAGGAGGGGCAACAAATGAAAAAATATCTATTCTACTTTTATACTCTAACATTAATTATATTTTTAACTGGATGTTCTTCTAAAGATAACGACGGTTTCTTTTATAATACTTTCACCAAAAATATGGATATGTTTTTATCGAATATTAATGTCTACGTTAAAAATTGGGGTATTTCTATAATTATTATTACACTTATAGTAAAAGGCATTATACTTCCTTTTATGTTGAAAAATTATAAAAAACAACGTACATCATCTATCAATATGGAAAAAGCAAAACCTGAATTAGATCTTGTTCAAAGTAAAATTAAAAAGCTTAGTGAAGATCAAAAGAGAGCACTTAGTAATGATGAACGAATGAAAATAAGAATTGAACAAACTGAACTTCAAAAAGAACTCTTTAAAATATATAAAAAATATGATTGTTCACCAGCAATTTTCGGTAATCTAATACCTATTCTTATTCAAGCACCGTTTATTTCTGGTTTATACTTTACTCTACAAAACCCAGTCTATTCAAAAGATATTCTTGATTCAAGCTTTTTATCTATTTCACTTGGAGAAAAATCTTATATACTATTAGTTCTTGTTTTTGTAATATATATGATTGTTGGTAAAATTTCTCAAAGTATGATGCAAAGCAATCCTATGTCACAAAACACACCAGAGGCTGAACGTATACAAAATGTTTCTAAAAATATGGTTTGGATTACTCCTATAATGCTAACATTTTTAACGTATACGAGTATTGCCGCTATAGGTATTTACTTTGTAGTAAGTGGTATCCTTGTAGCATTTCAAATATTATTAGGACGTAAACTTTACCCACCTTACATACCTAAACCTGTAAAAATATCAAGTAAACAAAAAACAAAATTAGTAAAAAGATAAAATAAATGTACACTTAGTCAT